>NZ_FOKH01000016.1:0-77829 GCF_900111955.1 Pseudomonas sp. NFIX10
TGCGCTTTCTGATTGGACAGAGCTAACTGCTCTTCAAGCTCTTTGATACGTTGCTCTGGCGTTAATGGTCGGTTTTTGTCGGGCATAGACCCCATCCTCGGCGAGCCAATGTATGTGCCTGGGCTCCAATCCTGTCGACCGTGCTTGCGTAACCACGTCAGAACGGTCGTTTTGCCTTGAATCCCGTAGCGCTCCTGAGCCTCTTTATAACTCAGCTCGCCTTTTTCGACCTGATCAACAACCGATAATTTAAAGGTCAGCGTGTAGTCGCGCTGACTACGCCTTTTTGCTGATTTCATTACGCCCTCCTGAAAACGGATCAGAAGGTGTAAACCTTATTCAGGACGGGACACAGCCATAAAAAAGAGGACAGCCATACATAGAATCCATAGCTGTAGCCAGTGACCGTTACTCGTCCGTCGCCATCATTCCACATGCTCGTGTACAGGTACGACGATAGACCGAGGAGCGTGGCGCACAAGGCGCTAATCAGGCGCCGTCTCGCTCTCTTATGTGAGAAAAATGCCACGATGAAGAAGGGATTGGCCAACCAAGCAGCACTATCACCCAATAGTGCTAGAAACCCGAAGCAAAGAGCTTCGTAGCCGTAGGTGACGCTCTCAAATTCCCATACTTCGTTTCGGGTGTTGATGGCTGGCAACATGAGGCTGACGGCAAAAAGGGCCAAGCTTAAGTCTCGAGCTTCTAATCGAAGTGGGTGGAATTTCATCAGCTCTCCCTGCTGTAGAAAAGTATCGTCCGGCAAAGGCTACACCAAGAAAGGGTTAGCCTCTCGGCGCAAGTTGGGGACCGGGCGGTTACGTTCGAAAGGCAGCAGCCCTCCAGATAGTGGCGATTAGGTGGCATGATTAGCGCTCACCTAAGGAGAGACGCATGCAATTTTTACAAAAAGAAAAACGCCATTATCTGACTGACGAGTTTATCGGTACGGAGCAAGGGTGTGGCATATTCATACCGGCCAACAAAGCGCTCTACAACTTCGTGCGAGAAAATCCCAGTCATACCGATCATGCGCAGGTGGCTTCAAAGGCGCTGATCATTGGTCGCAGCCTGGCGGCATCGGTCGAGCGTCGCACCAAGGATGAGGAGGATGGCTATGAGGGCTCCACAGGAGGCTTCTATTCGCGGTTGGCTAAATCTATTTGCAGCTCAGACGTAGGTTTGGAAGCGTCCCTTCTTCCAGTCGGGGAAAGGCTTGCCGGATCTGTCTGTACCGCCGTGAATAAGGTGCATTCTCGGCTCTGCGAGGCCATCAGTACCGTCACTAACAAGGACGCAAGCAGCTTCGCTTCGAAGTATCTGCACTTCCACTATCCGACTTTGTTTCCAATGGTTGATTCGCGAGCCAGGGAAGCGTTGAAGTGGATCGCGGATGAGGAGGGGCTGGTTTTCGCTCCGACCACGGCGGGCATGTCAAAAAATTACGCAACCTACGTAAGCTTCTACATACACGTTCGTAGCCTGTTTGAAGAAGAACTTGGCCGGGAAATCAGCCTTAGGCAGATGGATAATATTCTGCTTAATCGTTACGACAATTGGATTTAGGAGACCGTATGAAGCGGACTATGGTCGTCGCGATCGCGATCGCGATTCTGAGCGGGTGCACGACGGGGCCCGCCTGGAAGATATCCAGTGAGAGTGAAGTATTCCCCAAAAGAACCAGTTTGATCGTCACGACTGGAAACTACACAGCGGGTAACTCGTTTCTTAATATTTCGAACATATCTCCAGTTGTACGTAAAGAGGGCGAGGAGATCTATGTCGGACTGATGTCCAATGGAGATGTTCGGATTCCGATCGTAACGGCTCAAATATGGATTGATCAGAACGAGGTATGGACAATCTCGTCTCAGGAGACCCCTATGATCTTGGGGAAGCCATCTCTGGAATATGAATTGGGACCACGTTCGGAGCTAACAAGACAAGCCCAGGCGCAGGGTTTGAATATTTACAAAATATTGGGTGGTTGCGCAGTGACTGGAGGGGACAAAGCCAAGGCAATTCTTAAACAGATGCTCAGGGGCAACGTTTTAAGATTCAGGACGATTGGTATCGATAAAAACGTGTCTCCGATACAGAAAGTAGTATTGGATGAGTCGTTCTCTCAATCGCTCGGATGGGCTGGGATTGATCAGAAGAGTTTATAAACCTCTGCATTGCGTCTGGCGTGGGTTGTCTCTAGCGTCAGCACTAGCGGTCCCGATGGTCATTAACCGATTCCAATCGAATGCGTAGACCGGAAATAAAAGGGAATGGATTCTAGTGCTGTGCTGACGCGTTCCTGAAAGGGGGGGCGGTTTTGCTGATCGTGGGTCACGACGAGGTGTTGTTCGGCTGGTTGGCGGTTTAGCAATTTTTCAAAGAGTAAGGCGGGGGCAACTCCCTGGTGCTCTGCGTCCAATTCTTCCTGATCGACAAGCCCGGCTTCCATTCGGGCTCGGGCTTGACAATGCCCTTGTCGCTTCGGCGCGTAGATCGACCGCTATGAAACCACACAGTGGCGCGCCGGGGCAGGGTGTCATTGGTCGGCGACTTGTCTAGATCGGGGGGTTATGCCGTGTCAAGGGTTGCCACTCAGGTTGTCGGCGACTACCCTGAAAATGTTTGGATTGTTACGAGAAAATTCAAGCGTGGCAATTTTCGGTCAACCGACTTAAGGATGAGGTGAATACAATGTTTTCTCATGAAGGTTCTGCAATAGAGGTGTTGCTATTTATTTTTGGCTTTGCCGGCTTTGCCCTGGCACTGTGGTTTGCTCATGCCTATTTTGAGCGAAAGACTAAAAATGGTGTAAAAAAACAACATTCAGCTCATCGGGGCAGTTAAGCATCGGCTGATGCTGCTTCCCAAGAATTTTTAATCCTCAGAAACAACAAGCCCGCACACTCATGATGAGGCGCGGGCTCTCGAGACCCAAGCCTGCAATCAGAGACGCATGCCTTTGAACGGGTTCCAGCCTTGCTCGCCTTTCACTTCTTTGAGGTAGTACGCGTAGTTGGCCATGAGTGCGTACATCATCGACATGGCGATGCTCAAGCCTGTACTCAAGGGACGGGGAAACTCCATGCCGATGAGTGCGAAAATCACGCTCAATGCGATATTGATCGCCAGGAAAATACCCAGCAGGGCCAGGTTTTTCTTCCAGAGGCCCAGGACAAACAAATAGATAGGGCCGAAGAAAAACGCAATCACGTTGGCGTTGATGAGGATTTTCTTCTTGACGCCAGGCAGCGTCTTGACGGCTTCCTTGTAGCGCGGGTCGTTTGGCGCACCGTAGGTGTCAAAGAAGTCGAAGCGTTCCTGCCACTTGGCGCTGTATTTGCCAGTGCTTTGTACCTGTTCAGTCGTACTCATTTCCAAGGCTCCTGTTTTCCATAATAGTTGTCTTTCTTCCAAGAAATCCTGTGCTCTGGTCTAGAGCATTGGTTACGTTGGTTTTGTCGAAGATTCGGGCGAGTCGTCCGGGGTATTTATTTTGCCGCTTTATGACCGTTGATGTGGAACATTCCGCATTGGCAGCTTGAGCGGTCGCTTGGTCTGTGACGCGCTTCACTCTATTTGTTTCAATGGCACCTACTGCTGCAAGGCCGTCAGGTAGTCAGTCGCCTTGCGGTACTTTTCAATTCGATCCAGGTCTTTCTGGCTTGGCTCGCTTATGCGGGATAAATCGCTGTTTTCCGCAAGGTCAGCCAGCTTCACTCGGCGCGCGATCGGGTCGCGTGCAGCCCGCTCGATAAAGGCCTGGTAAGTCTCGCCTTCGCGTTTGGTGAGCGCGTCGATGGCGCCCAGGATTGCTTCGCTGAAGCCTTCATTACGCAGGTCGGCGAGGGTTGTCGCGGTGTCTTCGACCACGTCGTGCAGCACCGCCACGATGCGCTCTTCGTCATGGGCCAGGCGCAGCATGACCTTCAGGGGGTGCAAAATGTAAGGAGCGCCGCCCTTATCCACTTGCCCTTCATGGGCCAGCGCGGCAATCGATATCGCTTTTTCAAGGGTGCTCATGGTATTCACCTATGACGTAGTGGCAGTTTGAATGACGCCCATTTTGAATCGGGAAATGGGGCACGGTACGCGCTCATCGCGGGCTTTACGACGGATAGGATTCGCCGAGTTGACGGATATAGGTCCGCCAAGAAGTTTTCGCCATGAAGATTCAGCTTCATACTCCCGGCTTTTTCACAGTGAATAACCAGAAGAGGCGATGTTTTGTCGAGCGAACAACCCCATTTGCATGAGTTAAAGCTGAAGCACATTTACGACGGTTTCAAGCAATTGATCCCCCTCGCTCTTTTTGTCGTCGTGTTCGGCGTTGCTTTCGGCCTGGCGGCTGCGCAAACGGGCTTGAGCGATACGTCAGCCGTGCTCATGAGCACCTTGGTTTTTGCCGGCGCTTCTCAATTTGCCGCGTTGGATCTGTGGGGGCAGCAAGTGCCGGTGGTTCCGCTGATGATCACCGTCTTCGCCATCAACGCCCGGCACTTGTTGATGGGCGCGACGCTTTACCCGTGGTTGCGGGAGTTACCGGTTGCCAAACGCTACGGCGTGATGCTGGTTGTCTCGGATGCCAACTGGGCCATGGCGATGCAGGCGTTCAGTCAGGGCAAGCCGGGGCTGGGGATTTTATTTGGTGGTGGCATTGCACTGTGGGTCACTTGGATCCTGGGGAGTTGGCTGGGGCTTCATTTTGGCAGCGCTATCGAGAACCCGGTCAGTTTCGGGCTCGATATGGTGATGGGCTGTTTCTTGTTGGCGATGGTCGTGGGCGGGAAAAAGAACCTGCGCATGCTCATCATCTGGACCGTGGCGGCCTGCTCATCGCTGTTGGCCTATTGGTATTTACCGGCTAACAGTCATGTCGTGGTGGGGGCTTTGGCGGGGGGCATTCTGGGAGCACTGTGGATGGAGAAAAAACAATGAATATTGAAACGGCGGGGTATGGCACCTTGCTGGTCGTATTGATAATGGCCGCCGTGACATTGGCGACTCGGTGGGGCGGTGTTTTTGTGATGTCCTTCGTGCCGATCAACTATCGGGTGCAGCAGTTCATCACGGCCATGTCGGGCTCGGTGCTGGTGGCGGTGCTGGCGCCACTGGCGGTTAAAGGTGACAACGGTGCGCGGCTGGCCCTGCTGACCACAGCGGTCATCATGCTGATACTGAAAAAGCCCTTGCCGGCGATTGCCGCCGGCATCCTGGCCGCTGCCTTAGCCAGGCAATTGTGACGCCGGGAGTCGCCCGCCGGCGGGCGATGAATCCAATCGATGCGCAGGTCAGTAGTTGAGTGCAGCGGCCTCCCCGAACGAGTGCTCTTGCACACCCGCCAGGAGGTGCAGGGGGATGTCTGGTTTCGTCTCGTTGGACGCAATCTCGAAACTCCCTACCACCTGTCCCTGAAGCGCACTCAGCCGTATCGACTCTTCTTCCTTTGCCTTTGCCATTCTCGCGTGGTTCGCTGCGATTTCGTTGAGAGTTGACACGGTACATCTCCGTTTGCTGACCAAGCATTGATTGATTTGCCGCCGCGTCAGAATTACGTCGTTCTTGGCCGCTGGAGCAAGCCGGTGCAAACCCTAAGCCAGACTTTGTCGTCGGTTGGCCGTAACGTTCGACAAGCGACGAATGGCGGGGAAAGCACCCAGGCAGACGCGTTCGACGCCGCAACGTTGCAACCATGCCTCAACAATAAGTCACTGATAATACAAACCGACCCATTCGAAACGATTGTGTGTGCCGGGCCGGTCCACGTCTTCGATGTCAACCTCGATCACTCTGAATCGACGCCATAGGCTGCCGGCGCGGGTGTCGCTTTTTTAAATGCCACGATCACTGCGATGCCGATCAGGCTGGTGGCGAATGCCAGCAGCAGGATCACCTGTTGCGTGCCGATCGGCGCGGCCAGCACTGCGACCAACAGGCCTGCCAGCGGTTGGGACAAGTTGTTGAGCAGTGTAATGACGCCAACGGTCTTGCCAAAATCCTGGGGCGGAATGACTTGTTGGCGGATGCTGCGCATGTACACGTTGAACATCTTGTCGAAGCCGACGACCAGCAGGAAACCGACCACATAGCCCCAGGCATGGGGGCTGAACGCGGTGATGAACGCGCCGGCGGCAATCAACGTGTATGACAGGGCACCCAGCAATTTCAAGGGCAGCGTGACCCGCGCCAGGAAGAACAGGATGACGATGGTGGTCACGGCACCGGCCGCCTGCACCCCGGCGTAATAATCCTTGCCGGCGCTGTATTGACCGATGACCATGGCCGCCGAGGTGGCGAGTGTGACACCGATAATCAAGTTGACGCCCACCGCCAGGCTGATGACCTTCTTCAGTTCCGCCAGGTTGCGGATATGGCCGAAAGCGATGCGCAACGGGTTGAGCCAGAGGTCGTGATGTTGCTCGAACGTTTCCAGGGTGACCGAACTGGTGCGCTGCCAGTACAGCATCGCCAGGTCCGCCAGCAGGAACAGCCCGGCTATCGCCAGCACCACCCAGTGCCACGCCCACACCTCAAGCATCAGCGCGGCGAGCAACGGGCCCAGCACCAGGCCGGTCTGGTCGGCGATTTGCGAGTACGACAGGGTCTTGGTGTAGGTGTAGTGCTTGAATATGTAAGGCATCACCACTTCGCGGGCCATGATGCCCTGGGTGGTCAGTACGCCACACAACGCCGAGAGGGCCACGATCCAGTAGATGCCGCCAAAGATCGCGTACAGGACCACTGCCGCGACACACGCCGCGGCGCGATAGACCTGGCTGATGTGCAGGATGCGGATGGGCGAGAACTTGTCGCACAGGGCGCCGCAAATCGGGAACGACAAGTAGCGCGGCAGGGACTCGACGAAGAAGGCCAGGCCCGCCCAGGAAACGCTATTGGTGGTCTGGAACACAATCAGCGGGACGATGAACAACAGTATCTGGTCGGCCAGCCGGGAGAGGAACATTGAGGTGAAAAAAGCCAGGTAATCCTTGCGCATGGTGTTCTCGTGTCGAGGAGCGGGGAGCCGGTTGAAGCTCAATAGGCAGAGCCGGACGCGTCATTCAGGTTGTGTCGCTCGTCGCCCTTGAGGGGTGGATTGAAGACGCTGACCAGGATCAGGTCCTGGTCTTTCCCGCCGCGCAGGTAATGACGGTCATGCTGGTCGAGTACGTAGATATCGCCGGGGCGAATCGGGTACACGTTGCCCTCCATGTCTTCGACTTCACCCTCACCGGCAATGCAGTAGCAGGCTTCGAGGTGGTTGCGATAGTGCAGCAATGACTCTGTGCCGGCGCGCACTACGGTATGGCACACGGTGTAGCCCATCCCGCCTTTTTCGGTCAGCAACCGATGGCTGGTGCCGGCTCCCCACTCGACGAAGTGGGCGGTTTTTTCGATGTCGGATTTGTTGCGAACAAACATACCTGTCTCCTGGGTGATATTACGGCGTGATCAGTGTCGGGCAGGCCGGCGCATCGACGACAAAGTCGGCGTAGCCCAGCATGGCGCTGTCCCAATGGACATCGCGGTGCGCCACCATGGCCTGCAGGTCGCGCCAATGACGATGCAGCGAGTTGTCACGGGTCATGGACGAGGCACCCGCATGTTCCACCAGGCGCTGGATGGCTTGAAGGCAAAGCCGCGCCACGTAGCTGCGATCGCGCTTGAGCCGCAGCAGTTCGTCCATGGACAGCGGCCGTCGCGCCAGGCCGGACTCATGCAGCATGGACACCAGCGTGGTGTACAAGGCCGTTGCGGCCGACAATTGCGCGGCGCTGTGGGCCAGCCGTTCCCTGGTAGGGGCCGAGGCCGGGGTTTTCTGCTGTCTCAGTGATTCGAGATGACTGGCATAAGCCCCTTCGGCACAGCCCAGCACGGGCCCGAGAAGGGACGTGGTGATAAAAGGCACGATCGGCACGCTGTACAGGTAGTCGCCAGCTAATTCGCTCATGCGATGGGCGAAGATCTCCTCGAGGCGGAACACCTGTTCGGCGGGCACCAGGACGTCCCGCAACAACACATCGTGCGAGCCCGTGGCCGCCATGCCGCAGGTGTCCCACGTGTCCAGTATCTCCACATCGCGGGTCGACACCACCACCAGCATCCGCTCCGGACCGGGTGTGCCGTCGTGATCGGTCACGGGGGCGTTGAGCAACAGCCAGGTGGCGTGCCCGATCCCCGAGCTGAAGCGCCAGGTGCCGTTGACCCGAATACCGTCCGCGTCCGCCGACAACCGGCTGTGAGGGCCGACCGATGCGGAGGCGAATAGCTGCGGCCGACCATTCTCGAACAAGCGGTGCTGGCATGCCTGGCTCAGGCGACCGGCAATGGCGGCATGTCCACCCACCAGGCTGATCATCCAGGCTGTCGAGGCGCAGGCGCGGGCAGCCAGCCGCGAAGCTTCCATCAGCATGGGCCAGCCGGGCGCGTCCAGGGGCTCACGGCGAGGGGAGACCAGTTCAAGCAAGCCATCGTCGAACAATTCGTCGAACGTCGCCTGGCTCAATGTTCGATTCCGCTCGGCCTCGGTCGCGCGTTGCTGCCAGTGCGCCAGGCGTTGTCGGACTCGCTCCACCGGCGTTGGCCGGCTCGCCTCGCCGAGGCGGTGCATGCTTTCGTCACGCATCGGCGCGCTCCTCTTCGCGCGGCAGCGGGGCGCGAGTCACATAGCCAATGGCCGAAGGCTCGAAGCAAAACCCTTCAGGCTGGTGGATCGGGCCCAGTACGTTGAGGAATTGCTCGAGTCGGGCCCCATCGTCCGTGGCAACGAACTCATAGAAATTCGTACTGTTCCACAGCAGGTAGACGTATTTGAAATGACTGGACAGCGCTTCGACGAGCTCGGGCATCAGCACTTGGCCGTTTTGCATCTGCTCCAGCATCTGCTGGCGTTTCCAGTCGATTTCTTCCTGGGTGAAATAACGCGTCTTGAAACCGTTGTCCTTCATCCGCTCGCGCTCCAGGTACTGCCCGACATCCTCGTGGTTGAGCTTTTCCAGAAAAAACACCAGGGCACCGGGTTTCAGCAAGGGCTTGATGTGATTGACCTGGGCTTTGCGGTCGCGGCTATAGAACTGGAAGGCCGCGGTTTCATAGACGTAATCGAACCCTTCTCGGAATCGCCCGTAAGGCGCTTCCGCGAACAGTCGGGGTTGCAGGGTCAGGAACGACTGGGGATAGAACAGGGAACGCGTCGGGTCGGCGTACCGGTCGAAGTGAGCTTGGTTGGCTGTGTTGGGCGAGGTGGTGAAGGTGTTGATCAAGCCTTGGGAATGCGCAGCGAGTGCGCGCCCGTTGCTGCCATCAAACGCATCGATCTCGAAAAAACTGAAGGTTCGAGGCCCATCAGTCTGCCGGGCCTGGGAGAGCCGCGTGAGGGCGACGCCGATTCTCGCCATCTCTTCGAGAATGTACGGAACGCTCGCCAGGAAGTGCAGGAACAGCGGGCCGGCGTCCGCCACCAGTCGGTCGTGGTAGGCCACGACGTCGGCATCGGCCATGGCGTGCCGCAGATGGCTGGTCAACGACTGCGCCGGAACCTGGGTCGCACCGGTGGCCAAGCGATGGAAGTGATCGGCCAGATGCAGCATCGAGCTGCTTTTCAGGTCTTCGTCCGGGCTGAAAGGAATGGCGGGTGGGGTGGTGTCCATTTTTTATCGCTCCCTGATATCAGATCAGTCCTTTGGCGGTGACCTTTCCCGAGTCGGTTTTTGGCAACGTATCCATGAATACGCACTGGGTCGGTACCATGTGCCAGTCCAGTAACGCCTGGCAGTGTTCCAGCAGCGCCTGCTCCGTTGTGTCCTGGCAATCGGCTTCCAACACGACGCAGGCCTTGGGGACGAACCCGGCGGACTCGTCGGCGACGGGGACCACCACGACCTGTGCGACCGAAGAGTGGGACGCCAGGCATTGTTCGATTTCCCGTGGGTTCACTTTCCACAGATTGCGCGCGAACAGGTCGTCTTTCCGGCAGACGTAATACAGATAACCGTGCGCATCCCTCCGGAAGAAGTCGCCGGTACGGTAATACCTGTCCCGGCCGAAACAGTTGTATTTGAATGCCCTGGCTGTCTCTTCAGGCATCTTCCAATATTCCAGCATCAAATAATCGCTGCTCACCAGAAGTTCGCCGACCACGTCCGGTTCTATAATCGGCTCGTCATGTTCGTCGACGATCACGGCCTGCACGCCTTTAAGCGGCTTGCCTACCGAGCCGGGGTACTGTGCGATATCGGTTGGTGGCAGATAACTGACTCGCTTGCATTCGGTAAGACCGTAGTTGGAAAAGATATCGACGTTGGGCAGTGCCTGTCTTATTTGTTGAATGTGCCGTGGATAAAGCGGTTGGCCACTGCTGGATATATAACGAAGCGAGGGTAATTGCCGTTGCCAATGCTTGCCCATGCTGGCCAGCAGGAAAAACACCGGTGGGAAGACATGCAGGCCGGTCACCTGTTCTCGCCTGATCACTTCGAGCACGTCGTCGGCACAGTTCGCGGGTTGGCTTTCGATCACGGCCGTGCCGCCAAAGAACAACGGCATCATGATGTTATAGACGCCATAGTCGGAAGCCAGGGTCGAGTAACTGAGGATGACATCGCTGGCGGTATTGCCCAGGTAATCGATGACGCTGGTCGCGGCCGCGATCATGATGGGGTGGTTGACCACCACACCCTTGGGGTTGAAGGTGGATCCGGAGGTGTAGAAGATCGAGGTCGGCAGGCGTTCGTCGATAGCGGGAAGCGGTTTTTCCAGGTCCTCCGGCGTCAGTGCTTCCAGGGCTTTTGCAAGGCTGGGGGCGTCTGCCGGGAGGTCCTGGGGCGCACCGAACACAAGGATCGTCTCCAGCTTCGCCGCCGAGGCCAGCACCCCTGGATCCTCGTAGCGATCAGTGAGCAATACCCGGGCATCGGTGTGCTCCAGTTGGTAGAGCAGTTTGCTGCGGCTGTAGGTGGGGTGTGTCGCGGCAGTGATTGCGCCGATCTTCAATACGCCCAGAAAAGCCGCGATCAAGTCTGCGCTGATCCGCGAGTACAGGGCCACGCGGTCGCCACGCTTGACGCCGCACTTGATCAGCAAAGCGGCGATCGATGTGGCGCGCTTTTCCAGGGTGTCATACCGAGTGTGGACACCGTCGATGACCAGTGCTGATTTACCAGGCGTAAGACGGGCATTGTTTTCGAAGAAATGATGAAAAAGAGGCATCAGCGATCCCTTTGCATTAACTGCCTGTCGTTTCAATTGAATCGAAGATTCACCAGGACGGCGATACTTATCGGCGAGAAGAAATACACGCCAGTGCAGGGTCGAGAAGAGTATTCAGAGGCAATAGGCAGTGGGGCGCCGAGAGGCGGCATAAGCGTGATCTCCTTGTTGTTTTTATTGCCATCCATGATGAAGCTGTAGCTTGAAGTCGGCCTGATAGTTCCATTGAGAAGTTTGACTGTCAAGCTTGCCGGGCCGAGCTGGCGCAAGGTTTTTGTCACGGTGTCGTGACAATATTAGATGTCCGCAGAAAGTGTGGGAAATTGCCTAAGTATCAGTTTTCAACCTAAGTAAGAATATTCTTGAAACCCAGTAGGCCCGCGTACTGATAAAAACGGAATGTTGCCTCGGTTGTAGGGGGCTTGTATCCACGGTTGCGGCTGCACGAACGATGACCGTGCCGATCGTCTACATTGACAGGGGGATATCCCCTTTCTTGAGAGCATTACCATGTTCACATCA
Source organism: Pseudomonas sp. NFIX10 (assembly GCF_900111955.1). Lineage (NCBI taxonomy): Bacteria > Pseudomonadati > Pseudomonadota > Gammaproteobacteria > Pseudomonadales > Pseudomonadaceae > Pseudomonas > Pseudomonas sp. NFIX10. The sequence goes on from NZ_FOKH01000016.1 coordinate 11,731, forward strand.
CGCTCGTTGATTGCAGCTTTAACCTGCCTCGCCCTGGTGGCGGCTTCCGAGGTTGTCGTGGCGGACCCGGGTAACGGCAAGGGCAACGCCCAATTCGATCAAGGCCAGGGCCACGGGCAAGGAGGTAAAGGTGGGCAGGGCAACAAGGGGGGGCAGGGCAATCCCGGCAACAAGGGCAACCAAGGCGGCAAGGGTAACCAAGGCGGTGGCGGCGGAGATTGGCACAACGGCCCGAGCATTGACCGTGGCGGCATTCTGGGTGTGATTGGCGGCTATCGCGATTATTGGAGCCCCGGCCCGGCACTGCCGCCCGGTATCCAGAAAAACCTGGCCCGAGGCAAGCCGTTGCCCCCCGGCATCGCCAAGAAGCTTGATGGCCGGCTGCTGGGGCGGTTGCCGCACTATGACGGTTATGAATGGCAGCAGGCCGGCACGGACCTGATCCTGGTGGCGATCGCCAGCGGTATCATCTACGAAGTGCTCAATGGCGCGTTCGACTGACCCGGTGTTCCAACTGAACCTCCTGTGGGAGCGAGCTTGCTCGCGATGGCGTCGTGTCAGTCACTTCATCATTGGCTGAACGGACGCCATCGCGAGCAAGCTCGCTCCCACAGTTGTCGCGGGTGTTCACGCAACTGGCATTCACCACAAAGCCCTTGTGGGACAGGGGGTGTATCAGCTTTCAAGTTGTCGCAGGCGCTTGTACAGGGTATTGCGGCTGACGCCCAACCGTCGCGCCAGGTGTGAAATGTTTCCGCCCACGGCCTGCAATTGGCGGTTCAGGTCTTCGGCATCGTTGAGGTCCACCCTCAGCGGCTCCGGTGTTTCCACCGGCTCCATTTCCAAGTCGACAAAAAAGTCGTCGGGCAGGTGCTCCGGCCGGATCGGCTGTTCCTCGGCCATCGCCAGGGCCACTTGCAGCACGCTGCTGACCTGTCGCAGGTTGCCCGGCCAGGGATGGCGTTCGAACAGGTCCAGGACCTCACGGCTCAGGCCGGCCCATTGGGTCGGTTCGCGGTGGTGTTCCCAGAGGCGTTTGAACAGCGCCTGCTTGTCGCTGCGTTCGCGCAGGGGCGGCAGTTCCAGGGTCAGGCCGCCGATGCGGTAGTACAAGTCTTCGCGAAACCGGCCCAGTTGCACCTGTTCGCGCAGCGAGCGGTTGGTGGCGGAGATGATACGGATGTCTACCGGGAACAACTCGGCGCTGCCCACCGGCTGCACGCAACGCTCCTGCAAGACCCGCAACAGTCGGGCCTGGGTCGGCAGGGGCATGTCGCCGATTTCGTCGAGGAACAGCGTACCGCGGTCGGCCTTGCGGATCAGGCCGATGCTGCCTTTCTGGTTGGCGCCGGTGAACGCGCCTTTTTCGTAACCGAACAATTCAGATTCCACCAGCTCGGCGGGGATCGCCGCGCAGTTGACGGCAATGAACGGCTGTTTGCAGCGCGAGCTGGCCTGATGCAGGGCTTTGACGAACACTTCCTTGCCGACGCCGGTCTCGCCATGGATCAGCAGCGGAATATCCTTCTCCAGCAAGCGCTCGGCCTGGCGCACGGCTTTTTCCACACGGCTGTCACCGAAGTGCAGGGTATTGAGGCTGATGGCGTTGCTAGCGGGGGCTGGCGCAGGCGTCGCCTCGGTGAACACCCGTGCTCTGATCGACACTTGGCTCGGGCGCCTGAGCAAGCACTGGAATCGATTGCTGCCAGACGCTTGCAGGGCGAACGGCAGGCCGTCGGGTTGGTTCAGCAGTTCCAGCAGCGAAACCTTGAACAGGCTTTCAATGCTCACCCGTGACAGGCTCAGGCCCAGCAGGTTGTCGGCCCGGCGGTTGGCGGAAAGCACCTGACCGCTCTCGTCGAAGATCAGCAGCCCGGCCCATTGGCTGTCGAGGTTGTTCAAGCCGGTGTTGAAGGTCAGCTGGAAGTGTTCACCGCGAAACAGGTTGAGGATCAGCCGGTTCTCCACGGTCTGGCTCATCATCTTGACCATGCCCAGGGTGTGGGATGGCGGCAGGTAGCTGTCGCTGGAGACGTCCAGCACGGCGATGACCTTGCGCTCGGCGTCGAAGATCGGCGCGGCGGAGCCGGTCATGAAGCGGTTGGCCTTGAGGAAGTGTTCATCGTGCTCGATGTGCACTGCCTGTTCGCAGGCCAGCGCGGTGCCGATGGCGTTGGTGCCGGTGCAACGCTCCATCCAGCTCGCCCCGGCGCTGAAGCCATGGGCCAGTTTCGGCTCGATGAAGCGCTGGGTGCCCCAGGAGGTCAACACCTGGCCCTGGTTGTCGGCCAGCATGATCAGGCAATTGGAGTTGCTCAGGATGTTCTCGTAATACGGCAAGACTTCCTGATGGGTGGTCTGCACCAGCGAATGCTGGCTCTCCAGCAACTGGGCGATGCCTTGGGCGGGCAACTGATCGAAGGTCGGCACGCTCTGGTGATTCAGGCCAAAGGCGCGGCAACGGGACCAGGAGGCCTGGATGATGGCCTCGTGGGACAAGGCTGGTGCAGGTGCGGCCATGGGGCACTCTCGCAGGTGCTGTTTTTATTGTTGTGGCAAGTCTCGCACAGACTCCTTGTGCTGGGGCAAGCCTGAATAGCACGTAATAACACAGGCCATTGTGGGAGCGAGCTTGCTCGCGATAGCGGTGGATCAGCAGCATTGATGTGACTGACACACCGCTATCGCGAGCAAGCTCGCTCCCACAAAGGGCATGGCCAGGCTAACCGAAAACGTTCATTCAGTGTTGTTCAAAATTGTTCATTGTCAACCCTTGAATTGTTCAGTTGTTCAGTCGTGGCTGTTCACTTGTGTTCATCTGCGAACGTGTTGTGCTCAGGTTTTTTTAAAAAAATAAGCCAGGTCAATGGCTTGTGATTTCTGGCACGGCTTTCGCTTTGCAACTCGGGTCGCTTGACTCCAAATAATAAAAAGGCCGAGCCATGTCATTAAAGCTTGAGCACATCTGTCGCACCGTCGAAGGCCAGACCTGGATCGACGATGCCAATCTGAGTTTCGAACCCGGATCCTTCAACGTCCTGTTGGGCCGCACGCTGTCCGGCAAGACCAGCCTCATGCGGCTGATGGCCGGTCTGGACAAGCCCGACAGCGGCCGCATCCTGATGAACGGCGTCGACGTCACCCACCGCCCGGTGCGGCTGCGCAACGTGTCGATGGTTTACCAGCAGTTCATCAACTACCCGACCATGACCGTTTTCGAAAACATCGCCTCGCCGTTGCGCCAGGCCGGTGTGTCCGACGAAGTCATCCAGAGCAAGGTGCTGGAAACCGCCAGGATGCTGCGGATCGAGAAATTCCTCAAACGTCATCCATTGGAGCTGTCCGGCGGCCAGCAGCAGCGCACGGCCATGGCCCGGGCGCTGGTCAAGGACGCCGAACTGATCCTGTTCGACGAGCCCCTGGTGAACCTGGACTACAAGCTGCGTGAAGAGCTGCGCCAGGAAATGCGCGAGCTGTTCCAGGCCCGCCACACCATCGCTGTCTACGCCACCACCGAACCTAACGAAGCGCTGGCCCTGGGCGGCACCACCACGATCCTGCATGAGGGCCGGGTGATTCAGAGTGGCAAGTCGTCTTCTGTCTATCACCAGCCACAAACCGTGCTGGCCGCCGAGTTGTTTTCCGAACCGCCGATCAACCTCATGCCGGGTCGTATCGCCGGCAATGAAGTCAGCTTCGCCAATTTCGTGCACTTCCCGCTGAACGTCGACCTGCGCCCGGTGGGCGAGGGCGAGTTCCGTTTCGGCGTGCGCCCCAGCCATATTTCCCTGGTGCCGAGCAACGACGACGACCTCGAACTGGCGGTGACCGTCGAAGTGGCCGAGATCAGCGGCTCGGAGACGTTCCTGCACGTGCGCAACGAACATTTCCTGCTGGTGCTGCACTTGCCAGGGGTACATGAGTACGACGTGGATGCGCCGATTCGCATCTACATTCCGACCCATAAACTGTTTGTTTTCGACGCCCAGGGCAAGCTGGTCCAAGCCCCAGGGCAGCGTATCGCGAGGGTTGCCTGATGGCTGAAATTCGTTTGCAGAACCTCGCCCACAGCTACACCAGCACTCCGGTGGGCCCCGAGGATTACGCGATCCGCGAGATGAACCACATCTGGGAGCAGGGCGGCGCCTATGCGCTGCTCGGACCTTCGGGCTGCGGCAAGTCCACCTTGCTCAACATCATTTCCGGCTTGCTCAGCCCTTCCGAAGGGCAGGTGATGTTCGACAGCAAAGTCGTCAACGACCTGACCCCGGAGCACCGCAACATCGCCCAGGTGTTCCAGTTCCCGGTGGTGTACGACACCATGACGGTGTTCGACAACCTGGCGTTTCCGTTGCGCAACCAGGGCATGGCCGAAGCGCGGATCCACACCAAGGTGCAGGAAATCGCCGAGGTCCTGGACCTGCAGAACCTGCTGGACAAAAAGGCCCGCAACCTCACCGCCGATGAGAAGCAGAAAGTCTCCATGGGCCGCGGGCTGGTGCGCGACGATGTGTCGGCGATCCTGTTCGACGAGCCACTGACGGTGATCGACCCGCACCTGAAATGGAAACTGCGGCGCAAGCTCAAGCAGATCCATGAGCAGTTCAACATCACCATGGTCTACGTCACCCACGACCAGTTGGAAGCTTCGACGTTCGCCGACAAGATCGCGGTGATGTACGGCGGCCAGATCGTGCAGTTCGGCACGCCCCGGGACTTGTTCGAGCGTCCGAGCCACACCTTTGTCGGCTACTTCATCGGCAGCCCGGGGATGAACCTGATCGAGGTCACGGCGCAGCCCGGCGGTGTCGGTTTCGCCTCGACCCACTTGCCGCTATCGGAAACCTTGCAACGTCGTGTCGCCGAAGCCGAAGGCAAAAGCCTGAAGGTCGGTATCCGACCCGAGTTCGTGCATGTCTGGGATGGCCCCTACGACGACGCGATGCGGGCTGATGTGGTGCACGTCGAAGACCTGGGCACCTACAAGATCCTGACCCTCAACCTCGATGGCGCACCGCTGAAGGTCCGCCTGGCCGAAGACAAGCCGGTGCCGGAAGGCACGGCGTACATCAGTTTTCCGGTCCAATGGCTGATGGTCTATGCCGATGAATACCTGCTGGAACCATTGAGCGAGGTGCAGCCATGAACAAGGTGCAGAACAACAAGGCCTGGTGGCTGGTATTGCCGGTATTCCTGCTGGTGGCCTTCAGCGCCGTGATTCCGATGATGACCGTGGTCAACTATTCGGTGCAGGACATCTTCGACCAATCCAGCCGTTACTTCGTCGGCGCCGACTGGTACAAGCAGGTGTTGCTCGATCCGCGGCTGCATGACTCGCTGTTGCGCCAGTTCATCTACTCGGCGTGCGTGCTGCTGATTGAAATTCCCCTCGGCATCGCCATCGCCCTGACCATGCCGACCAAGGGCAAATGGTCGTCCCTGGTGCTGATCATCCTGGCGATTCCGCTGCTGATCCCGTGGAACGTGGTGGGCACCATCTGGCAGATTTTCGGCCGCGCCGACATCGGTTTGCTGGGCTCGACCCTTAACGGCCTGGGCATCAACTACAACTATGCGGCCAACACCATGGACGCCTGGGTCACCGTTTTGGTGATGGATGTCTGGCACTGGACTTCGTTGGTGGCGCTGCTGTGCTATTCGGGGCTGCGAGCGATTCCCGACGTGTACTACCAGGCCGCGCGGATCGACCGGGCGTCGAACTGGGCAGTGTTCCGTCACATCCAGTTGCCGAAGATGAAGAGCGTGCTGCTGATCGCCGTGATGCTGCGTTTCATGGACAGCTTCATGATCTACACCGAGCCGTTCGTACTCACCGGCGGCGGGCCGGGCAACGCCACCACGTTTCTCAGCCAGACCCTGACGCAAATGGCCATCGGCCAGTTCGACCTGGGCCCGGCGGCGGCGTTTTCCCTGGTGTATTTCCTGATCATTCTGTTGGTGTCCTGGCTGTTCTACACCGCCATGACGCACTCCGACGCCAACCGTTGAGGCCCGCACAATGAGCAAGAAAAAGCTGATACCGCTGTTGATCTACATCCTGTTCCTGCTGGTGCCCATCTACTGGCTGCTGAACATGTCGTTCAAGAGCAACACTGAAATTCTCGGCAGCCTGACGCTGTGGCCGGCGGACTTTACCTTTCACAACTACAAGGTGATCTTCACGGACCCGAGTTGGTACACCGGGTACTTGAACTCGCTGTACTACGTAAGCCTGAACACGGTGATTTCCTTGGGCGTGGCGCTGCCGGCGGCCTATGCGTTTTCCCGCTATCGGTTCCTGGGGGACAAGCACCTGTTTTTCTGGCTGTTGACCAACCGCATGGCCCCGCCGGCGGTGTTCCTGTTGCCGTTCTTCCAGCTGTATTCGTCCATCGGGTTGTTCGACACCCACATCGCCGTGGCCCTGGCTCATTGCCTGTTCAACGTGCCGTTGGCGGTGTGGATCCTCGAAGGCTTCATGTCCGGGGTGCCGAAAGAAATTGACGAGACCGCCTACATTGACGGCTACAGTTTCCCCAAGTTCTTCGTCAAGATCTTCATTCCGTTGATTGGCTCCGGCATCGGTGTCACGGCATTTTTCTGCTTCATGTTTTCCTGGGTCGAACTGTTGCTGGCGCGCACGCTCACCTCGGTGAATGCCAAGCCGATTGCGGCGGTCATGACCCGCACCGTGTCGGCATCCGGTATCGACTGGGGCGTGCTGGCGGCGGCGGGGGTGTTGACCATCCTGCCGGGCATGCTGGTGATCTGGTTCGTTCGCAACCACGTGGCCAAGGGCTTCGCCCTGGGCCGGGTCTGAGGAGTCGATGATGGAATGGATGAACTGGACCGTCCCCACGGCGGTATTTTTCGGGGTTATCGCCTTGTTTCTGGTGGGCATGACGACCTGGGAATTGCGTTCGCCGAGCATCCCTCGGCGTGGTTTCCTGCCGATTGCCACCACCCGTGGCGATCGGTTGTTTATCGGTCTTCTCGGTAGCGCCTACCTGCACCTGCTGGTGATCGGCGCCACCGACTGGAGCATCTGGATAGCGTTCGCGTTGTCTTGGGTGTGGCTGTTGGCAGTGATGCGGTGGGGCTAGTCGCGAAGGTTCGCCGATCAGGCTCTTAAACCCAAACAGGAGGTCTCTATGTTCAATAAAAACAATAAGCTGCGACATAGCGTTTCATTGGCAGCCATGCTGGCACTCAGTGGGCTGAGTGCTGCGGCCTGGGCCGACGCCTATGAAGACGCCGCTAAAAAATGGATCGGCAGTGAATTCAAACCGTCGACCTTGACGGACGCCCAGCAGTTTGAAGAACTCAAATGGTTCATCAAGGCATCCGAGCCGTTTCGCGGTATGAAGATCAACGTGGTGTCGGAAACCCTCACCACTCACGAATACGAGTCCAAGGTACTGGCCAAGGCCTTCACCGAAATCACCGGGATCCAGTTGACCCACGACCTGCTGCAAGAAGGCGATGTGGTGGAGAAGATGCAGACGGTGATGCAGTCGGACAAGAACATCTATGATGGCTGGGTCAACGATTCGGACCTGATCGGTACGCACTTTCGCTACGGTAAGACCGAATCGATCACCGACCTGATGGCCAACGAAGGCAAGGCTTACACTTCGCCAACCCTGGACATCAAGGACTTCATCGGCATCTCCTTCACCACTGCGCCGGATGGCAAGATCTATCAACTGCCCGACCAGCAGTTCGCCAACCTGTACTGGTTCCGCGCCGACTGGTTCGAGCGTGCGGACTTGAAGGCCAAGTTCAAGGAAAAGTACGGCTACGAGCTGGGTGTCCCGGTGAACTGGTCGGCCTATGAAGACATCGCCAAGTTCTTCTCCGAAGACGTCAAGGAAATCGACGGCAAGCGCGTCTACGGGCACATGGACTACGGCAAGAAAGACCCGTCCCTGGGCTGGCGCTTCACCGATGCCTGGTTCTCCATGGCCGGTGGCGGCGACAAGGGCCTGCCCAACGGCTTGCCGGTGGACGAATGGGGCATTCGCGTCGAAGACTGCCATCCGGTCGGTTCCAGCGTGACCCGTGGCGGCGACACCAACGGTCCCGCAGCCGTGTTCGCCACTACCAAGTACGTGGACTGGTTGAAGAAATATGCGCCGCCGGAAGCGGCGGGCATGACCTTCTCCGAATCCGGACCGGTGCCGTCCCAAGGCAACATCGCCCAGCAGATCTTCTGGTACACCGCCTTCACTGCCGACATGACCAAACCGGGCCTGCCGGTGGTGAACGCCGATGGCACGCCGAAATGGCGCATGGCACCTTCGCCGCGCGGACCTTACTGGGAACAGGGCATGAAGCTGGGGTACCAGGACGTGGGTTCCTGGACGTTCATGAAGTCCACGCCTGAGAAACAGAAACTCGCGGCCTGGCTCTATGCGCAGTTCGTGACGTCCAAGACGGTGTCGCTGAAGAAAACCATCGTGGGCCTGACGCCGATTCGTGAATCGGACATCAACTCCCAGGCGATGACCGACCTGGCGCCGAAACTCGGTGGCCTGGTGGAGTTCTACCGCAGCCCGGCCCGTGTGCAATGGACCCCGACCGGGACCAACGTGCCGGACTACCCACGCCTGGCGCAATTGTGGTGGAGCCACATCGCCGAAGCTGCCAGCGGCGAGAAAACGCCGCAGCAGGCCCTCGACGGGTTGGCCAAGGACCAGGATGCGATCATGACCCGCCTGGAACGCTCCAAGGCCCAAGCCACCTGCGCACCTAAGATGAACCCTGAGCGCGATGCGCAATACTGGTTCGACCAACCGGGCGCACCGAAGCCGAAACTGGCGAACGAGAAGCCTAAGGGCGAAACCGTGAGCTACACCGAGCTGCTGAAATCATGGGAGGCGGCACGCAAGTAAAGCCCCGGATGTGAAAACGAACGGCACCGAAAGGTGCCGTTTTTTTTGGGGCCTGGGCTCACCGCAGCAGGCAGACCCGCCGCCATCGCGAGCAAGCTCGGCTCCCACAGGGTTTTGTAGTGAACGTAGATATTGCGTACACCCAAAATCCATTGTGGGCGCTGCTCCCACAGGATTTGGCGGTGTCCATGAATGCTGCATACACCACAGTTCCCCTGTGGGAGCGAGCTTGCTCGCGATGAGGCCGGCAAGACATCCACATAAACCGGCAGGCAAAAAAACGGCGCAACCGAGGTCGCGCCGGTGGTGGTGCCAGTGGCTGCACGAATAGTCGTGGGTCCGTGCCGCCACCGTTGAACCCGTGTCGGTTATGCCCGTTCCAGCGCCAGGGCCACGCCTTGGCCGCCGCCGATGCACAGGGTCGCGAGGCCTTTCTTGGCGTCGCGCTTGATCATTTCATGCAGCAGCGACACCAGGACCCGGCAACCCGACGCACCGATCGGGTGACCCAGGGCGATGGCGCCGCCATTGACGTTGACCTTGTCTATGTCCCATTTCAGTTCCCGGGCCACGGCCAGCGACTGGGCGGCGAAGGCTTCGTTGGCTTCGATCAGGTCCAGTTGCTCCAGCGACCAGCCGGCCTTGTCCAGGCAGCGACGGGTGGCCGAGACCGGGCCAATGCCCATGATGGCCGGGTCGACGCCGGCATTGGCGTAGGCAGTGATTTTCGCCAGCACCGGCAGGCCCAAGGCCTTGGCTTTTTCCGAGCTCATCAGGATCACGGCGGCGGCACCATCGTTGAGCGAGGACGCATTGCCCGCGGTGACGCTGCCGTCCTTCTTGAAGGCAGGCTTGAGCTTGCCCAGGGATTCGGCGGTGGTACCGGCGCGCGGTTGTTCATCCGTGGCGAACGCCACGGGATCGCCTTTGCGCTGGGGAATGAGGATCGGCGTGATCTCATCGGCAAACCGACCGCCCTCGATGGCGGCGACGGCCTTCTGCTGGGAAGCGGCGGCGAAGGCGTCCTGCTCCTCGCGGCTGATGCCGTACTTGTCCACCAGGTTCTCGGCGGTGATGCCCATGTGGTAATCGTTGAAGGCATCCCACAGGCCGTCGGTGATCATGCTGTCGATCATCTTCGCGTGACCCATGCGCAGGCCGGTGCGGGCGGCCGGCAGGACGTAGGGCGCCAGGCTCATGTTTTCCATGCCGCCGGCGATGATGACCTCGGCGTCGCCACAGCGGATCGCCTGGGCGCCCAGGTGCAACGCCTTGAGGCCCGAACCGCAGACCTTGTTCAGGGTCAGCGCTGGCACCGCATGGGGCAGGCCGGCGAGGATCGACGCCTGGCGCGCCGGGTTTTGCCCGGAACCTGCGGTCAGCACCTGGCCGAGAATCACTTCATCGACCTGTTCGCCGGACAAACCGGTCTGCTCCAGCAGACGACGAATCACCGCGGCACCGAGTTCCGGCGCGGGAATGGCAGCCAGCGAACCCTGGAAGCTGCCGATGGCGGTACGGGTAGCGGCGACAATCACGACTTCTTGCATCGAATCTCTCCTCACTGGGCAGCGAACTGCATTTCAGGCACGTGGTCCGGCACGATCAACTTGCCGGCGGTCTTGGCGACGATTTCCTCGACGCTGACGCCTGGTGCGCGTTCTTTCAGGATGAAGGCGCCGTCCTGGATTTCCAGGTAGGCCAGGTCGGTCAGCACGCGCTTGATGCAACCGGCGCCGGTCAGCGGCAGGCTGCAGCGCGGCAGCAGTTTCGACTCACCGTCCTTGGACGCGTGGGTCATGGTGACGATGATGTTCTCGGCGCCGGCCACCAGGTCCATCGCGCCGCCCATGCCCTTGACCAGCTTGCCGGGGATCATCCACGAGGCAATGTTGCCTTCGACATCCACCTCGAATGCGCCGAGCACGGTCAGGTCGATGTGGCCGCCGCGGATCATGGCAAACGATTCGGCGGAAGAGAAGATCGAGGCGCCGATGCGCGCGGTAACCGTCTGTTTGCCGGCGTTGATCATGTCGGCATCGACTTCGGCTTCGGTGGGAAACGCGCCCATGCCGAGCAGGCCGTTTTCCGACTGCAGCATGACTTCCATGCCTTCGGGAATGTAGTTGGCGACCAGGGTCGGGATACCGATGCCCAGGTTCACGTAGTAGCCGTCCTGCATTTCGCGGGCGACGCGTTGAGCCATTTGTTCGCGGGAAAGTGCCATGTTCTTATTCCTTCATTCGGGCCGGGGGCTGGGGATCACTTACGCACGGTGCGCTGTTCGATGCGTTTTTCGAACGTGCCGCAAATGACCCGGTCGACGTAGATGCCAGGGGTGTGGATCTGCGTCGGGTCCAGCTCGCCGGGTTCGACGATTTCTTCGACTTCCACCACGGTGATCTTGCCCGCCGTGGCGGCCAGCGGGTTGAAGTTCTGGGCGGTATGGCGATAGATCACATTGCCGAAATGGTCGGCCTTCCAGCCTTTGACGATGGCGAAGTCGCCGGTGATGGACTCTTCCATCAGGTACTGGCGGCCATGGAATTCACGCACTTCCTTGCCTTCGGCCACCGGCGTGCCGACGCCCGTGGCGGTGAAGAACGCTGGGATGCCGGCACCGCCGGCGCGCATTTTTTCGGCGAGGGTGCCTTGGGGGGTGAGCACGACTTCGATTTCGCCGCTCAGCAGTTGCTGCTCGAACAGGGCGTTCTCGCCTACGTAGGAGGCGATCACCTTGCGGATCTGCCGGTCTTCCAACAGCACGCCGAGGCCGAAACCGTCGACGCCGCAGTTGTTGGACACCACGGTGAGGTCGCGGATGCCCTTGCGCTTGATCTCGGCGATCAGGTTTTCCGGAATACCGCACAGGCCGAAGCCGCCGGCGATGACGGTCATGCCGTCCTTCAAGCCTTCCAGCGCTTGTTCATAAGAGCTCACGCGTTTGTCGAAACCTGCCATAGACACCTCTTTTATTCTTGATGGGGTCGCAATGAGATGCAGTGTTGCGCCAAGTCATATATTTGTTAAGTTGATTTTTAGATTGGATTGATTGATAAAACTCAACAATTGCCCTCGGAGCACAGCGACCATGACCCTCAAGCAAATCCGTGCCTTCCTCGCGGTGGCCCAGAGCCTGAGCTTCGCCGTGGCCTGCGAGCGGCTGCACCTGTCCCAATCGGCCTTGAGCCTGACCATCAAGGCCCTGGAAGAAGGCCTCGGCGGTCGTTTGTTCAGCCGTAATACCCGTAACGTGGCGTTGACCCCCGAAGGTGAATCCTTGCTGCCACTGGCTCGACGGCTGGTGGCCGACTGGGACAACGCCGAGGACGAGATGCGCCAGCGCTTCACCTTGCAGCGCGGTCGCGTGACGCTGGCGGCGATGCCTTCGTTTGCCGGCAACCTGCTACCGCCGATCCTCAAGACCTTCCGCGCCCGCTATCCGAATGTCAACGTCACGGTCAACGATGTGATCAACGAACAGGTGCTGGAAATGGTTCGTGATCGTCATGTCGAACTGGGCGTGGCGTTCGAGCCGACGCAGGGTTCGTCCCTGGCGTTCACGCCCTTGTACCTCGATCGCTTCGTCGCGGTGGTGCCGTTGGATTCAGCCTTTGCCCAGCGCGACGAAATCCACTGGGAAACCCTTCTGGAGCAGCCGTTCATCACGCTGCAACGACCTTCCACCGTACGGGTGATGCTGGAAGAGCATCTGCGAGCCCGGGGCATGAAACTGCCTGTGGAGTTCGAGAGCCACCAGTTGGCGACCGTCGGACGGATGGTCGCCAGTGGGCTGGGGGTCAGTGCCGTGCCGGCGCTGTGCGTCGGGCAGATGCATGAGCTGGGGGCCCGCTGCATCACCTTGAGCGATCCGGTGATCGAGCGAGCCATCGGCGTGCTGACCAAGCCGGGGCATGAATTGTCGGCGGCGGCGCAGGCGCTGTTCGATACGCTCAGGGATCAGGAGTTGGGCACGTTGACCGCAGGCCAACACTGACCCTGTGGGAGCGAGCTTGCTCGCGATGGCGCCGGATCAGCCAGTAATGATATTGACTGACTCACCGCCATCGCGAGCAAGCTCGCTCCCACAGGGGGTGGGGGGTGTGGTTAGAGCAGGTGTTGTGCCAGCAATGGCAGTAATTGCTCACACGGCTCTTCAAGCTTGAGGTCCAGCAGCTCATCGGCCCGGGTCTTGCCGCGGTTGATTGCCAGCAGCGGCTTGCCCTGGTCCTTGATGGCCCGGCACAGGCGAAACGCCGAATACGCCATCAGCGACGAACCCACCACCAGCAGGCCGTCCGCTTGCTCGACGGCTTGCATGGCGCGGGCCGCGGTGAGGGGGGCGACGTTCTCGCCGAAAAACACCACGTCGGGTTTCAACCGCTCGCCGCCGCAATGGGGGCAATGGGGCACTTGGAAGCGCGCCTCGAACGCGGGGTCGAGCAGGGTGTCGCCATCGGGGGCCTGCACCGCATCGACACCCGCCAGGTAAGGGTTTTCGGCTTCCATCAACCGTTGAATCTGCTGTCGCTCGCTGAGCTGGCCGCAATCCAGGCACCGCACGCGATGCAGGCTGCCGTGCAGTTCGATGACGTCCTGGCTGCCGGCCTGGTCATGCAGGGTGTCGACATTCTGGGTAATCAGGCCGGTGATGCGTTGCTGCGCCTGCAACTCGGCCAAGGCTTCGTGAGCCACGTTCGGCCTGGCCTGCCTGACCCGGGGCCAGCCCAGCATCGCCCTTGCCCAATAGCGCCGTCGTGCCTCGGGCTGGGCGAGGAACTCCTGGTACATCATCGGTTGTCGACCCCGACGGACTCCGTCGCTGTCGCGGTAATCGGGGATGCCCGACGGGGTACTGATGCCGGCGCCGGTGAGCACCAGGAAGCGGCGTCCGGCGGTGTACGCCAGTAACTGATCGATGGGTGCCTGGTGAAGATCTTCGGGCATGGGAGGTGTCTGCGCTGGTCTTGAGCCGTTGAGGTTAGCACTTGGATCGAGCCGACGCCTTTCGTCGCCCTGGGGGTTGGTTTGTTCAAACTTTCCCCAGTGCCGCGCTATCCACTTTTATGTGCGGTACTTCAGAACCGTCGCGCTGCGTTGCAGTGGCGACCACGGCTAAGGAGAAGGAAATGGCAACGCCTAAAGAGAACCTGCTGGACTGGCTCAACGATGCCCATGCCATGGAGCAGCAAGCGGAAAAAATGCTCAAGGCCCAGGCCGAACGCCTGGAACATTATCCGGTGCTCAAGGCCCGCATCGAGGAGCATTTGCAGGAGACCCTTGGACAACAAAAATTGGTCGAACAATGCATCCAGCGGCTGGGCGGCAGTACGTCGACGCTCAAGGACCTGGCCGGCAAGCTCATGGCCTTTGGTCAGGCGGTGGGCGGCATGACGATGAGCGATGAAGTGGTCAAGGGGGCCATGAGCGGCTATGTGTTCGAGAACCTTGAAATCGCCTCGTACACCGTATTGATCGAGGCGGCGAAAGTCGCCGGGGATGTGGAAACGCAACGGGCGTGCGAACAGATCCTGCCCCAGGAAATCGCCATGGCCGAGTGGTTGCGCGAGCACTTGCCGGAAATCACCCAGGCGTTTCTGGAGCGTTCGGCCAATCCGCACACCGAAGCCAAGCGCTGAGTACGGCCAAGTGTGGAAGAGCGACAGGCGAGCGTGCCGGTCGCTCCTTGAAGCTGCCGAGAGAGGAAACGTATGAAGCAGACCAAGGGTGAAGTACGGGCCATCAATCGACAGAGCGCAATGGTAGGGGTGTATGTGGCGCAGGAGGACGGCCATACCGTGCTCGAGCTGGGTTCGGCCAACGACATCGATATTGGCGACATCCTCGAGTGGAACAGCGGCACGGCCTTGGGCACGCAGTCCTATCACAACCTGACCAAAGGCTGGACTGCCGATGTGTATGTGGCCAACCACGGCGTTGCGGCGGCGAATCTCGAGGTTCAGCTGATGGTCGGCTCTTCCTGACGGCGTCTTCGACCCCTTATCTCGGGAGAAAGAGCATGAGCGAATTAAAGTGCGGTTGCCCCGATTGTCAGTGCGAGGTAGATCCGCAACGGGTTTTCAATCACGACGGTGAAGCTTACTGCAGCCAAGCCTGCGCCGAACAACACCCCAACGGGGAGCCGTGTCCGGCGCCAGACTGCCATTGCGAACGCAGTGGCAAGGTGGGTGAGCGGGGCGTCACCAGTAAGCAGCTGGATGATGCGCTGGAGGAAACGTTTCCGGCCAGTGATCCGATTTCACCTTGATCGATCTCTTATCCGGGTGCCGGCGACAGGGCATCCGGACGCCGCAAGCCGGTCAGTGCGGTGGTGCAGGAAAACACCGGCAGCCCGCGAGTTTTGGCTTCCTGGAACGGCGCGAGGCCAGGGTGACGAGACCGGTGCAATGGGGTGCCGGCGCCGCCCGACCTTTGGCGGACAGCGTGGAAAGACACGCACTGCTTTCAATTGAATGTAATAAGTAATTGCTAAGGTGTTTAAGATAATTTATGGCTCGCCGCTTAATTGATAGCGAGTTGTAATGTTCAGGCGTTGAATGGATTTGAATTGTCTGGTTCTGACCGTTCGTCGCCGCTCGCTGAATTTCTTTCAAACCTTGGCGAAGTCCAATTCTCATAGTAAATACGGGCCAGCGAGGCTCGTTAAACACTAACTAACGAGGTGAATGAAATGGCTAATACAGGAAATAACAATCCTGGCAATTTCGCTAACGATCGTGAGAAGGCATCGGAAGCCGGGAAAAAAGGCGGACAGGCGTCCGGCGGCAATTTTGCCAACGACCCTGGGCGCGCATCCGAGGCTGGGCGTAAGGGCGGACAGGCATCGGGCGGCAACTTTGCCAACGACCCTGGACGCGCTGCAGAGGCCGGCCGCAAAGGCGGGCAGGCATCGGGCGGTAATTTCGCCAACGATCCTGAGCGCGCCTCGGAAGCGGGCCGCAAAGGTGGCCAGGCTTCGGGCGGCAATTTTGCCAATGACCGGGAAAAGGCCTCCGAAGCCGGTAGGAAGGGCGGCGAAAACAGCCGTGGCGGCGGTCGTGACTCGTAATGCCCGCTGACCAGACAGGCCCCGTGCCCATGGCATGGGGCCCCATGGGCGGCAATAATTGAATGCGGATATAAAGTTTCGCCTGGCTTTACAATCTTTCCCTTTTTATTCGAGATGAGATGTTCGGTATTGTCTTTGTCATTACCGTTCGTCTCATTTATCGAATAAAAAATAAATCACGTTCCCTTAACTTTTTCTGATGCCTTGTGGGCCCTGTTATTGCTGGCAGTGTCTCCATGGTTTATGTCTGATCGAGGGCTTTGATCATGTTTTTACATAATAAAAGACTGCAATACACCGTGCGTGTCGCCGAACCCAATCCCGGGCTCGCCAACTTGCTGCTTGAACAGTTCGGTGGTGCCCAGGGTGAGCTGGCGGCGGCGTCGCGCTACTTCACCCAGGCCTTGTCCGAGGACGATCCAGGCCGTAAGGATTTGCTGATGGACATTGCCACCGAGGAACTCAGCCATCTGGAAGTCATCGGTTCGATCATCGTGATGCTGAACAAAGGTGCCAAGGGCAAGATGGCCGAGGGCGTGGAAAAGGAGGGCCAGTTGTACCGGGACATCAACGGTGCCGGCAATGATTCCCACATCACCAGCCTCCTGTATGGCGCCGGCTCGCCATTGACCAACTCCGCCGGTGTGCCCTGGACCGCCGCCTATGTGGACACCATCGGCGAGCCGACAGCGGACATGCGTTCCAATATCGCGGCCGAGGCGCGGGCGAAAATCGTCTATGAGCGCTTGATGAATGTCACTGACGATCCCGGTGTGAAGGAAGCGCTGGGCTTTTTGATGACCCGCGAAATCGCCCACCAGCTGTCGTTCGAAAAAGCCCTGCACTCGATCCAGCCCAATTTCCCCCAAGGCAAATTGCCGGGCATGCCGGAGTTCACCAACGTGTACTTCAATATGTCCCAGGGCGAACCTACTGTGCGCGGCCCATGGAATCAGGGCGACGATTGGGCGTTCGTCGAAAATCCAGCGCCGGCGGTGGATGGCGGCGATGGCCTGGCCAGCGTCCAGCTCAGTGAAAAAGACGAAGCGCTGCTGATGGACATGAAGGCACGGACGATGTCCAACCCGGAAAGCAACCCCACTACGGGTGCCGACTTGGGTTCGGGGATGCAAGGTGACAAACTGTAAACAACGGCGAGGGGGGTAACTCCCTCGCCTGAACTTTCCGTCAGATTGTTCCCGCCATGCAACGATCAGACTAGCCATGCCCGCAGAGCATTAAGGACCTACGATGGACCAGCCCACTTCCCGGATCCGATCCCCCTGGCGTACCTGGCTGGGTCCTGTGCAAAACAACCTGCTGCTCGGGGTGAGTTTCTGGCTTGGGCTGGCAGTGATCACCGCGTTGTTGCTCTACAGCGGCTACAACGCCTTGGTCGGTGCTGATCGGCACAATCTGGGCTACGCGGTCCTGGGCGGAACGTCCGGTTTCGCCGCCACGGCCTTGGGCGCATTGATGGCGGTGGTGCTGCGGGATATCTCGTCACGCACCCAGGACATCATGCTGGGTTTCGCCGCCGGTATGATGCTCGCCGCCAGCTCTTTCTCGCTGATCCTGCCGGGCATCGAAGCCGCGCAGGTGATTTGTGGCAATCAGTTGCTGGCCGCGTTTGTCGTAGTGGTCGGCCTGGGCTTGGGTGTGGCCCTGATGATCGGCCTCGACCGTTTCGTGCCCCACGAACACGAGTTGAGTGGGCGGCGCGGTCCTGAGGTCGAGCGCATTAACCGTGTGTGGCTGTTCGTGCTCGCCATCACCTTGCACAACCTGCCGGAAGGCATGGCCATCGGCGTCAGTTTTGCCGACGGCGATTTCAAGGTCGGCTTGCCCCTGACCACCGCAATTGCCATCCAGGACATCCCCGAAGGCCTGGCCATTGCCATGGCGCTGCGGGTGACGGGCATCAGCACCTTGCGTGCTGCGCTGATTGCGGTGGGCTCCGGGCTGATGGAACCGTTGGGATCGGTGATTGGCCTGGGTATGTCGTCGGGTGTCGCCGTCGCGTACCCCATCAGCCTCGGGTTGGCGGCGGGGGCGATGATCTTCGTGGTGTCCCACGAAGTGATTCCCGAGACCCACCGCAACGGCCATGAAACGCCGGCGACGCTGGGCCTGATGATGGGGTTTGCGGTGATGATGTTTCTCGACACGGCGCTCGGTTGAACGCCGCTCGACTGTCTCGATACCCTTCGTCCACGCTTCGAAAAATTTCTTGAACATCTGAAATTTTCCTCGAGTCAGTGTTGATGACAGGTGAAGCGGCGTAGGCCGGCTTCACCTCATCTACCCTTTGAGGCCCGCCCAGTGCGGTGCCTTTTCTTGACCGGAGGATGATTGAAATGGCCAGGAAAACAGTGACCGACCTGTTCATTCACGAACTGTCCGATATCTACAGCGCCGAGAAGCAGATCACCCGCGCATTGCCCCGCATGGCCAGGGCCGCGACCAACCCTTTGCTGGCGCAAGCCTTCAACGATCACCTTGAAGAAACCCAGGGTCAGATCGAGCGTATCGACACCCTCATCGAAGTGGCCGGCATCAAGCTCAAGCGCATGAAGTGCGTGGCCATGGAAGGTTTGGTGGAAGAGTCCAAGGAACTGCTCGAGGAAATCGAGAAGGGGGCAGTGCTCGATGCCGGGTTGATCGGTGCGGCGCAAAAAGTCGAGCATTACGAGATCGCCAGTTACGGGACTCTGATTGCCATGGCCAAGCACTTGAACCTGGGCGATGAAGTGGTCGGGTTGTTGCTGGCAACGCTCAAGGAAGAAAAAGCCACCGACGAGAAACTTTCCAAGATCGCTGAGCAAGGCGGTAACCAGGCCGCGACGATGGACTCTTGACGACCTATCGGGGGGCTGGCGCAGGATCGACAATGCCTGCGCCAAGCGCCTGTCGACTCTGACAGTAGCCAAAGCCCCGATGCCGGTATCTCATGGCTCCATTGTCTGCGTTCTCCCCGCAGGCACGCAGGTTTCGCTGCTCGCCACCTATACTCAATCCCGTGGATGACATGAATCCGGGGTGGCGCGATCGTGCTGCGTTCGCTGATGTTGGCCGTTGTGCTCGTTCTGGCGGGGTGCGCCACGCCTCAGCGCGGTCAACAGGCCACCCCGGTGGCGATTTCCCAGGACACTTGGCGACAGGTGGACCAGCAGCTCATCGCAGCCTCGAAAAGCGCCGTCGAACAGGCAGCACTCTACGCCCGTGGGTCGATGGAGCATTGGCGCACGTTGGTCTATGAGCGTACCGAGGTTGAATTCATCCCCTGGTTCAGCAGCTATTGGACCCAGGAGTGGCTGGCGGTGAAGGTCAGTTGGTACGCCGCCAGCGCCGAGGGCAAGACGGATTCCTCGGCCAGGCGCCTGGCGGTTTACCTGCAGGAACAATATCGCGAGCAGGTGCTGGAACCGGTGGCGGTGGAAGTCGATCCCGAGGCGATCAGGGCCAACGCCATAGGCTACTACCTGCGCCAACTCGATCAGCAGGTCCAGGTCATCGCTCTGCGGCATCGCATCCCGAACGAACTGATGAACCGACGCCTGCATGGCATCCCGGCCATTCGCCTCGGCCCGCCAGCGGCGCGTGACGCTTCGTTGTACGAGATGGTCCACACCGAACCGTTGAACACCCTGCCGGCCTATGCGGCCCTGATCGATCACGTGAACAAGGCTGCAACCACAGGGGCCGGACCCTCGGAGGCGGTGATCGCCACGGTGGCGCAACGCACCAGCGAAAAAATCGAGGCCCAGTTCGCCACGCGTGGGGCAACCGGTGCGGCGGCGGCCGTGGCCGGGAAGGCGGCGGGGGCGTTGATCTCAGTGGGCGTGGCGGGCATCCGCGCGATCATCCACGAGGGCGAGCGGCCGGAAATGGAGGCGCAGATCCGCAAAAGCCTGAGCGCTGCGTTCGACGAAGCGTGGTTCAAGTCACTCAAGCATCCCCTCAGCGGGGTGATGGCACCGGTGTACTATCTGGACGAGGAAATAGAAGGCAACCTGGTGGAGGCGGACCTGGCCAATCGAGCGGTGGCACTGCCGGACATCAAGCCGTGACGGGCCACTTCATTCTGAGCCGAGGGTGACGCGACACCCCTTGCGATGGCGGATCTGCTCGTCCGATGGGCGTTCCTTGATGAACTCGAAGCGCGGCTCGCCTTCGCTGTAGATCACCAGCCAGCCCCATTCCAGTTCACTTTCATCCTGCCCGGGCTGGGGCGGCGAGGCCCACCAGGGTTCTTTTTGCATGATCTGACGCATCGTCTACTCCTGCCGATTGATCCTTTGAACTATAGACCGCTCGATGAAGACGCTTGCATGGGTTGTATGCCTGAAGCTTGATAATCAGTGTGCTCTGACCCCGCCCACCAGCGTCTAGCGTCTGTATCCCCGCACTCGAACGGGGAATGACTGGACCCCGCGCATATGCAAGCACTGTTGAACGAGATCCTCGATGCGGTTCGCCCCCTGATCGGTCAGGGCAAGGTCGCCGATTACATTCCTGCCTTGGGCACCGTGGTGCCAAACCAGTTGGGTATTGCCGTGTATGGCAATGATGGCGAGTTGTACTGTGCCGGCGACGCCGAAACAGCGTTTTCGGTGCAGAGTATTTCCAAGGTGTTCAGCCTGGTGCAGGCCATCGGGCATTCCGGCGAAGCGATCTGGGAACGCCTGGGCCATGAGCCATCCGGTCAGCCCTTCAATTCCCTGGTACAACTGGAATTCGAGCGTGGCCGGCCGCGCAATCCGTTCATCAATGCCGGCGCGTTGGTGATTTGCGATATCAACCAGTCGCGTTTCGCCGCGCCGGCGCTGTCGATGCGCGATTTTGTGCGCCGCCTGTCGGGTAACCCGCAGGTGATGGTGGACGGCAAGGTCGCCGAGTCGGAATACCAGCACCGCGCCCGCAACGCAGCGATGGCGTACCTGATGCAATCGTTCGGCAACTTCCATAACGACGTGGAAGCGGTGCTGCGCAGTTATTTCAGCCATTGTGCCTTGCGGATGAGCTGCATCGACCTGGCGCGAGCATTCTGCTTCCTGGCCAACGACGGGTTCTGCAAACACAGCGGCGAACAGATCCTCAGCGCCCGGCAGACCCAGCAGGTCAATTCCATCATGGCCACCAGCGGCCTGTACGATGAGGCCGGCAACTTCGCTTATCGCGTCGGCCTGCCGGGCAAGAGCGGTGTCGGTGGCGGGATTGTCGCCGTGGTGCCGGGGCGGTTCACCGTCTGCGTCTGGTCGCCGGAACTCAACGCCGCCGGCAACTCCCTGGCCGGCATGGCGGCACTGGAGTTGATGAGCCAGCGGATCGGCTGGTCGGTGTTCTAGTTTCCTGCCGCATAAAAAAGGCCCGCTCCTGATCCAGGAGCGGGCCTTTTCGTTAGGGGATATCAGCAGAGGCGGTCGATGACCCGGACCTCGGAAGTATTCTGCATCGACTGCCAGGCCTGGGTCAGCGTTTGCAGCACGCGGCCCATGAAGTCCTTGTCAGCCGCGGCCTTCTTGCCGACGTAGCCCTGGCCACGGCGGTACATCTTCAGCCGGGCACACAGTTCTTGCGTGTTCTTTTCGAACTCGTCTTCTTGGGTGTAGGGCGACAGGCAGTCCATATGGACCTGGCCAGTCTTGCTGATCCACAGGATATGGCTGTCGAGTGTGTCTTTGTGTGCGGCGAACATGCGAGCCAGTTCATCAATAGATGGTTGATTGTTCAGATTCATGTGTAAGCCCCTTGACCATTTGGTTGATCTGTCTGGTGGTTCGCAAAAACTTCGCTTCTCGGTAAGTGCCTGCCTGCTACCGAAACCAGGCCGTCAGCGTTCGTCCGTCGAACTTCGAAGGAGTCCAGCGTTGATTGTGTAGTGTTATCGAAGGGCTGCTACGCAAATGCGCTACAACGAAGAGAAACAGCGAAGAATCATCAGGCAGTGTCAACTTTCGAGGGTCGACCACGCGCGTCATGAGGATCTTCGCCGACGTTTCTCGTCCTTGTTACCGGACGGTCATGCCAGGTCAGCACCTTCAATCTGCCTTGTGGGCAGTCCCTTATCCAAAAAACAGCTCGGCGGTCAGACGAGCTTGCTCAAACAGTTGCCTGTACTCCCGATCGGGGAGACGTCTGCATCATGCAAGGGCAAATCGGAGGCGTCAACGGTTTTGTAGTGATTATTTTTGCTCACTACATATTGTCTGACAAAATGGTTTGGGTATGAAAATTGGGCTTGAGCCGAGTCATTGTGGTGAGGGAGGTGTCACTTGTTCAGGTTGATCGTTCCCACGCTCTGCGTGGGAACGCCACCAGGGACGCTCCGCGTTCCGTTCTGGAAGGTGACGCAGAGCGTCACGAGATGCATTCCCACGCAGAGCGTGGGAACGATCAATAGGCTCAGGTTGCCTTGGCTTTGCTCGCCTTGCGCGGTGCACCGGCTGCCTTGCGCTTGGCCGGCTTGCGCTTGTTCTTCCACGGGGTCGCGCCTCGCCCGGCGGGGCTGGCCGGGCCGCTGATGGTCAGGCTCATGCCCTGGCAGCGGGCGACGTGCTTGCTCATCCAGGCGGCTTGCCGGGTCACGAATTCTTCCAGGCTCATTTCTCCGCTTTGCACCATGTCCAGGGCCTGCTCCCAGATGGCGGTGGTGCCCGGGTCGGCGATGGCCCGGGGCACGGCGTCGATGAGGCTGAAGGCCGCGGGTGTGGCGGACAGGGCCTTGCCGTTTTTCACCAGGTAACCACGGTCGAGTAGCCCCTGGATGATCGAGGCTCGGGTCGCTTCGGTGCCGATGCCGGTGGTGTCCTTGAGCTTCTGTTTGAGCAATGGATCTTCCACCAGTTTGGCGACGTTTTTCATCGCCTTGATCAGGTCGCCTTCAGTGAAGGGCTTGGGCGGCTGGGTCCATAGGTCCTTGGGGGTCACCTCGTCCACCGTGCAATCGCGACCTTCGGCCAGTGCCGGCAAGGTTTGCGGTGCCGACGCTTCACGGCCCTTTGCCGGCGCCAGCGCTTCGGGCAGGGCGCGTTTCCAGCCGGGTTCGACGATCTGCTTGCCCACGGCACGCAATGCCTGGCCGGCACAGTCGAAGTCGGCCTGGGTGCGGTCGTATTCATGGTTGGGCAGGAACTGCGCCAGGTAGCGCGCGCGAATCAACGTATAGACCGCACGCTGCTTGCCGGCGAGTTTGTCGAGGTTCCTGGCGGCGGCGGTGGGAATGATGCCGTGGTGGGCACTGACCTTGGCGTCGTTCCAGGCCCGGGATTTGCGCTGCGGCTGCAAATGCTCGCGCAGCGGCGCGAGGCTCGGGTCGGCCTGGGCGAGGGCGGCCAGGATGGCCGGTGCTTCGCTGTGCTGGCTCAAGGGCAGGAAACCGCAATCGCTGCGGGGGTAGGTGATGAGCTTGTAGGTCTCGTAGAGCGACTGGGCAATGTCCAGGGTTTCCTGGGCACCGAGGCCGAGTTTCTTCGAGCAGACTTCTTGCAGGGTGCCCAGGTCGAAGGGCAACGGTGCCGCTTCGCGCAGGCGCTCGGTACGCACCTTCAGTGTCCGGGCGGTGGTGGCGTTGCTCATGGCCTGGGCCGCGTCTCGGGCCAGGGCCTGGTTCAGGCAGCGTTCCTGGTCGTCGCAGGCATTCGGGTCGGCACGCCACTGGGCGGTGAACGCCGTGCCTTCATGGCTGAGCTGCACGTCGATGGCCCAATAGGCGACCGGCACGAAGTTGGCGATGCTGCGGTCGCGGTCCACCACCAGTCGCAGCGTCGGTGTCTGCACGCGGCCTACCGGCAACACGCCCTGGTAGCCGGACTGGCGCCCCAGCAGGGTGAACAGGCGACTCATGTTCATGCCGATCAGCCAGTCGGCCCGGGAGCGGCCCAGGGCCGAGTGATACAGGTTGACGGTTTCGACGCCCGGCTTGAGGGCGGCCAGGGCCTTGCGAATCGACGCTTCGTCCAGGGCGGACAGCCATAGCCGCCGGATCGGTCCGCGATACCGGCAATGTTCCACCAGCTCCCGGGCGATCATTTCGCCTTCGCGGTCGGCGTCGGTGGCGATCACCAGCTCCTTCGCTTCCCCCAACAGGCGCTTGACCGCCTTGTACTGGCTGGCGGTTTTCGGCTTGACGGTCATCTTCCATTGCGCGGGCACGATGGGCAGGTCGGCCAGGACCCAGCGCTTGTAGCGCGCGTCGTAGGCGTCGGGTGGGGCGGTTTCCAGCAGATGGCCGATGCACCAGGTGACCGTGACGCCAGGACCCAGCCAGCAGCCGTCGCCACGGCGCGTTGCACCGAGCACCGCGGCGATGTCCTTGGCCTGGGATGGCTTTTCACACAGGTACAGCTGCATAGCGCCCTTTTCCTGAGCAGATTTCATGGGGCTGTAGCATGGTCATGGATGCGCGCAAGGGCAAGTTTTATCTGTATGGATATACAGATAAAAGCGTTGCGCTGCGTTGCCAAGGGGTGTCTGGCGTGACATTCGGCGGCCTGTCGGCACGCAGAATGAATTTCTCGCAGGGGTATTGCTCATAACTTCAAGGCGGTTGAAACCCGCAAAGTAGGTTTATGAGGTCAAGGAGAGTCACTTTCATGAATTCGATGCCAAATGGCAACGGCCAGGCGACTACACGTTTGATTCTCGTGGTGGAAGATGATCCAACTATCCTGGAGTTTCTCTGTGAAATCCTCGAGGAAGAAGGATTTGTCGTGGAGCCTCAGAAAAGCGCTGACGATGCCTTGGAGTTCCTCGAACAGAGCGCCCATTTCGTCGATCTGTTGCTCACCGACATCACCATGCCCGGCAAGATCGACGGTGCTGACCTGGCCAATCTGACCGGAGACCGCTGGCCGCAGATCCCGCTGCTGATCATGTCCGGCTTCGAAACGCCGGAAAGCGCCGGGATCAAGCACCACGCGTCGTTCATCGCCAAGCCTTGGGCTCTGGGCCAGATGCTGGATCTGGTGGAGAGCACGGTGAAAAATCACCCCATGCATTGAGTGATCCCGGTGGATGGCGGCGGTCAGGCACGTTTGGGTTGCAAGCGGCGATGGGCTCCATGACAATGCGAGTCATTATCAGTCGCGAATTATTCCATAGCCATGCCCGCCAACGATCTGTCCCTACGCAGTGCTGTCGACGTTCTGTACAGTGATCATCACAATTGGCTCCAGGGCTGGTTGCGCAAGCGCTTGGGCAACGCGTTCGATGCCGCCGACCTGACCCAGGATACGTTTGTGCGAGTCATCAAAGCGCGCACCGCGCTGGACATCCGCGAGCCGCGACCGTACCTGTCGATGATCGCCAAAGGGCTGTTGATCGACCTGTTTCGCCGGCGCTCGTTGGAACAATCCTACCTCGAAGCCTTGGCCGCCATGCCGCAAGAGCAGCACCCCTCGCTGGAAGAGCAGGCGATCCTGCTCCAGGCCCTGATGGAGATCGACCGTCTGCTCCTGGGGCTTGGGCCGCGCGTAAGACAGGCGTTCATCCTGTCGCAGTTCGATGGCCTGACGTACCCGCAAATTGCCGAGCGCCTGGGTGTCAGCGTCCGCACCGTCAACAACCACATGGCCAAGGCCATGGAACATTGCTGCCTGATGCAAATTCAATTGCAGCTTTCATGAACCTGGCCCCCGACGAGTTGCAAGCCATCCGCGTGGCGGCGCGGTGGTACGCCCGGCTGCATTCCGGTATCGCGACCGACGCGGACCGGGCCGATTGGCGCGCCTGGCTGTCCGCCGATCCGTTGCACAGCCAGGCCTGGCAGCGCATGGCGGCGGTGGCCGAGCAGATGGCGAGTGTGCCGGGCGCCCTGGCGGCACCGACCCTGAGCGACACCCACCGGCGATCCCGGCGCCAGGTGTTGCGCAGCGCCTTGCTGCTGACGTCCGCCGGCGGCCTGGGCTGGCTGGGTTGGCGCAGCCAGGCAACCCAGAACCTGTTTTGTGATTACCGCACCGCGGTGGGCGAGCGTCGCGCGTTCCAGCTGGCCGACGGCAGTACGGTCCTGCTCAACACCGACACCTCGATCAATGTTCGTTTCGATGGGCAGCAGCGGCGCCTGGAGCTGTTGCGGGGCGAGGTGCTCGTGACGACGGCGGTCGATCCCTTGCGACGTCCGTTCAAGGTGGTCACGGGGCCGGCCGAGGTGCTGGCGTTGGGCACGCGGTTTATCGTCCGTAGCCAGGCGCGGGGCGGCGAAGTGGCGGTGCTTGAGAAAGCGGTCGAAGTGAGCCTGTTGGCTAGTGGATCGAGGATGCGGGTCGAAGCCGGCCAGCGCCTGGATTTCAACGAGCGGTCATTGGGGACGCTGCGCGGCAACGATGTGTCGGTCGGTGCCTGGCAGAAGGGAAGCATCATCGCCATTGACCGTCCCCTGGCGGCGCTACTGGATGAACTGTCGCGCTATCGACCCGGTGTGCTGCGTTGGGATCCGGCGATTGGCGACTTGAAGGTTTCCGGTGTGTTTCCTGTCGATAACACCGATCTCGCCCTGGCCGCGCTGGAAAGCGGCTTTTCGTTGCGAGTGACCCGCTACAGCCGATTCTGGGTCCAGGTCTCCGCTGGCGATCGGCGGTAATGCTACGCAATAAAAAATCAGCCCCTGCACTTTTTGTCCCCACCGTTCGGCTCTTCCTCAGTGAGTTTTTATCGACCGTTTTGGGGAGGGGAAATATGACTTGGGTGAGCGCGCCAGGCCGTCTGGTGTTTGCAGTGAAAATCGGCTTGCTGGCGGTCACGACCGTCAGCGCCACAGTCGTGAATGCCAGCCCGGTTCCAGCGGCTGCGGCGCAGCAGCGCGCGGTGCAGGCCTACGATATCGGCGCCGGTCGCCTGGTGGATGTACTGACCCGTTTCTCCAGTGCCGCTGGTGTCGCCCTTTCGTTTGATGCCCGGCAGCTCGAGGGCTTGCAATCGCCCGGCCTGAGCGGTTCTTTCGGCGTGGGCGACGGGTTCGCCCGTATTCTGGCTGGGAGCGGCCTGCAGGCCGCCCTGCAGGCCAACGGCACCTACGTGCTGCGCCGGGTACCCGTCAGCGGTTCGGCACTGGAACTGGACGCAACCACCATCGAGGCTCAGCGGCTCGGGGCGATCACCGAGCAGAGCAACTCCTACACGACGGGGGCGGTCACGATCGGCAAGGGCGAGCACTCCCTGCGTGAAACACCGCAATCGGTGACGGTCATTACTCGCAAGATGCTCGATGACCAGAACCTCAATACCATCGAACAAGTCATGGAAAAGACCCCTGGCATTACCGTCTACGACTCGACCATGGGCGGCAAGTATTTCTATTCCCGCGGGTTCCGCATGTCTGGCCAATATCAATACGACGGCGTTCCGCTGGACATGGGCAACAGTTATGTCCAGGCCGACAGTTTCAGCAGTGACATGGCCTATTACGACCGTGTCGAAGTGCTGCGCGGCGCCGCCGGGATGATGAAGGGGGCGGGCGGCACGTCCGGCGGCGTCAACTTCGTTCGTAAGCGCGGCCAGGCCACGGCGCAGACCGAGCTCAGCCTGTCCGGGGGGACCTGGGACAATTACCGTGTGCAGGTCGATACCGGTGGCCCGTTGAATGACGCCGGCACCGTGCGGGGCAGGGCGGTGATCGCCGAGCAGAGCCGGCACTATTTCTACGATGATGCCCGGCGCAAGGACCAGATCTACTACGGCGCCCTGGACTTCGACCTGTCGCCCGACACGACGCTCGGCCTGGGCGTTGCCTATGAGGACGTCGATGCAAGCCCGTGCTGGGGCGGGCTGCCGCGCTACCGGGACGGCAGCGATCTGAAGCTCAGCCGTTCCACTTGCCTGGACCCCTCATGGAATACCTGGCGCAGCCAGCGGACCACGGTGTTCGGCGATCTCAAGCACCAGCTCAATGACGACTGGGCCGTGAAGGTGGCCGGTGTCTATACGAAAAATACCCAGGACATCAAATACGCGTTTGCATCGGGCTCGGTGGCGCCAGGCACCTCGACCACCAACATGCTGGGCAGCATGTATGACTATGACCAGGTCGATTACGGCCTCGACGCCTACCTGGACGGCAAGTTCGACGCCCTGGGGCAGCAACATGAGTTGATCGTCGGTTTCAACGCCAGTCGTTCGGACAAGGACGACTTCTTCTCCGTCGCGTTGCTGCCACAGAAGCAGAACGTATTCGATCCGGATCGCCATATCCCCGAACCGGACGACAGTTACTTCATCGAAAACTCGACGCGTGGCGGTCCGGTCAAGACCGTTACCGAGCAGCAAGGGATGTATTCGACCCTGCGCCTGAAGCTGGCGGAGCCCTTGACGTTCGTGGTGGGCAGCCGGGTGAGCTGGTACAGCTCCAAGACCGACTCGGTGTTCCTCACCGGCGGCTCGGAACACGCCAAGAGCACGGAGACGGGGCAAGTCACGCCATTTGCCGCCGTGTTGCTGGACCTCAATGAGCACCTGACGGCCTATGCCAGCTATTCGGATATCTTCACGCCCCAGGGCAACTACCGCTCCGAAAGCGGCTCGGCACTCAAGCCTCTGGTGGGCGAGAGTTATGAGCTGGGGATCAAGGGCGAGTGGTTCGAGGGACGCCTGAACAGCGCCTTCAACCTGTTCCGCACGCTGCAGAAAGACCAGGCCCAGACTGACTACAACTCCAGTTGTGCGTCTTCGGACGGGTACTGCTACGAGAACGCTGGCAAGGTGCGCGCCCAAGGCTTCGAAGCCGAGATCAGCGGTGAAGTCATCGAGCGCCTGCAACTGCTGGCCGGCTACACCTACACCCAGACCAAGACCCTCGACGACATTGATACCAGCCTCAACGGCGGCTCGTTCAACAGCTACGTGCCGCGCCATGTGCTGCGCCTGTGGGGCGATTATGCCCTCGGCGGGGCGTTGGAACGGTTCAGTGTCGGCGCCGGAGTCAATGCCCAAAGCGACAATTTCCGCGTATCGCCGGCGACGGGCGAGAAGATTACCCAGGCCGGTTATGCCGTGTGGAACGGTCGCGTTGGCTACCGCATCGATGACACCTGGACGGTGGCCCTCAATGGCAACAACCTGTTCGACAAGCGCTACTACACCACCATCGGCACCGAGAGCTTCGGCAACTATTACGGTGAGCCGCGCAACTTCACCATGACCCTGAAGGGGCGCTTCTGAGCCGGTGGCGAGGGCGCCCATGCCCTCGCCACGGTTTTTGCCCTCAGTTGGTATCCAGGTCCACGTTGCGGGTTTCCCGCAGGCAGATCATGCCCACCACCAGGCTGACCCCGGTGATCACCACCGGGTACCACAGCCCGTAGAAAATATCCCCGGTGTAGACCACCAGGGCAAACGACACGGTGGGCAGGAAGCCGCCGAACCAGCCGTTGCCGATGTGATAGGGCAGGGACATGGAGGTGTAGCGGATCCGGGTCGGGAACAATTCGACCATCAGCGCCGCCAGCGGTCCGTAGCACATCGCCGAGATGATGATCAGCGCGACGATCAAGGCCACGATCATCGGCCGGTTGATCTGCTGGGCATCGGCCTGCTGCGGGTAGCCGGCCAAGGTCACCGCGCCGCGCAGGGCGGCTTCGTCGTAACCTTCAAGTTTCACGTCACCGACGCTGACCTGTACCGCGCTGCCGGCCGGGGCCGCGACGCTGCTGTAGGGCAGGCCTTGCTTGACCAGGAAGGTCTTGACCTTGTCGCACGGGCTGTCGAAACGCGCCTTGCCCACCGGGTCGAACTGGAAGGTACAGGTGGCCGGGTCGGCGACCACGGTGATCGGCGCCTGGCGGCTGGCCTGGTCGATGGCCGGGTTGGCGTAGTGGGCCAGTGTCTTGAAGATCGGAAAGTAGAGGGCAGTCGCCAGCAGCAGGCCGATCATCAGCACCGGTTTGCGCCCGACCTTGTCCGATAGCCAGCCGAAAAAGATGAAGAACGGCGCGCCAATCACCACGCTGACAATCAGCAGGCTGTTGGCCAGGGCCGGGTCCATCTTCAGGAACTGGGTGAGGAAAAACAGCACGTAGAACTGCGCGGCGTAGAAGGTCACCGCTTGGCCGGCATTGATGCTGAACAGGGCGATCAGCACCACCTTCAGGTTTTCCCATTTGCCGAAGGATTCGCGGATCGGCGCCTTGCAGCACTTGCCTTCTTCTTTCATTTTCAGGAAGGCCGGCGACTCGTGCAGGCTCAGGCGAATCCAGGTGGAGATGCCCAGCAGCAGGATCGACAGCAGGAACGGAATACGCCAGCCCCAGACTTCGAACTGATCGCCGGTGAAGTAGCGGCAGCCCAGCACCACCAGCAGCGAGAGCAACAGCCCCAACGTGGCGGTGGACTGAATCCAACTGGTATGGAAACCGCGCTTGCCCATCGGCGCATGCTCGGCGACGTAGGTGGCGGCGCCGCCGTACTCACCGCCCAGGGCCAGGCCCTGGAGCATGCGCAACACCACCAGGATGATCGGCGCGGCGATGCCGATGCTGGCGTAGTTGGGCAGCAGGCCGACGCAGAACGTCGCCAGGCCCATGAGGATGATGGTGGCCAGGAACGTGTACTTGCGCCCGATCATGTCCCCCAACCGACCGAACACCAGTGCCCCGAACGGCCGCACGATGAAGCCGGCGGCGAAGGCCATCAGGGCGAAGATGAACGCGGTGGTGTCGTTGACCCCGGCGAAGAACTGCTTGCTGATCACCGCCGCGAGGGCACCATAGAGGAAAAAATCGTACCACTCGAACACCGTCCCCAGGGACGAGGCGAAGATGACTTTCTGGGTTTCCTGGCTGGTGCCGGCGTTGCGCGTGGCTTCCAGGGGCTGAACATGCTCGGACATAGCGGTATCCCTCACAGTGATTGTTTTTGTTGTTCCACTGCGACGCCGGGGTGGCGTCTCCTGATTTGATGCGTTCCTTGAGTCGACACACTTTATTTACTGTGGGAGCGGGCTTGCTCGCGAATGCGATCTGACCGTCAACGATTATGGCGACTGACACATCGCATTCGCGAGCAAGCCCGCTCCCACAGGAGACTGAGTTGTTCTTCAGACCGTAGCAGGTGTTTTTTCGATGGTGGTGTTCCTCGTCGCGGGGTTGAGCATCATCTGCGCCGCCTTCTCGGCAATCATCAGCGTCGGCGAGCAGGTGTTGCCCGAGGTGATGCGCGGCATGATCGAGGCATCGGCAATGCGCAGGCCCTTGATGCCGTGGACGCGCAGTTGCGCATCCACCACCGCGTCGCGATCCTGGCCCATGCGGCACGTGCCGACCGGGTGGAAAATCGTCGTGCCGATCCGGGCGGCGGCCTGGTGCAGTTGCTCTTCGGTTTGCAGGCTGGGGCCCGGCAGGTATTCCACCGGTTTGAACGCGCTCAGGGCCGGGGCCGCGACGATACGGCGGGTCAGGCGGATGGCGTCGGCGGCGACCCGCAAGTCCTCGGGGTGGCTCAGGTAGTTGGGCTGGATCAGCGGCGCTTCGTGCGGGTCGGCCGAACGAATGTCCACCCGGCCACGGCTTTGCGGGCGCAGGTCGCAGACCGACGCGGTGAACGCCGGGAAGCTGTGCAGCGGTTCGCCGAAGCGTTCCAGGGACAGCGGCTGCACGTGGTATTCGAGGTTGGCCGAGGTCTGTTCCGGGCCCGAGCGGGCGAACGCGCCGAGTTGGCTCGGGGCCATGGACAGCGGGCCGCTGCGGTCGTACAGGTAGCGCAGGCCCATGCCCATCTTGCCCCACAGGGTGCCGGCGATCTGGTTCAGGGTGCGGGCGTTTTCCAACTGGTAGATCAGCCGCAGTTGCAGGTGGTCCTGCAAGTTGCCGCCGACACCGGGCAGCTCATGGGTCACGCCGATGCCCAGGCGTTGCAGCAGGCTGCGCGGGCCGATCCCGGAACGTTGCAGGATCCCCGGCGAACCCACGGCCCCGGCGCACAGGACGATTTCCTTGCGGGCCTTGAAGGTCATGCCTTTGCCTTGCCAGCGGGCGCTGACGGCGTGGGCGCGATCGTCACGCAGCAACACGCGGTCGACCTCGACGTCGGTCAACACCGTGAGGTTGCCGCGCTGGCGAACCGGCTTGAGAAACGCCTTGGCCGCGTTCCAGCGCACCCCGGCTTTCTGGTTGACCTGGAAGTAGCCACAACCTTCATTGTCGCCGCTGTTGAAATCGTCGACATTGGGGATGCCGCTCTGTTCGGCGGCACTGCGGAAGGCATCGAGAATCGGCCATGACAGGCGCTGGCGTTCGACCCGCCATTCGCCGCCGGCGCCGTGAAATGCGGACGCGCCGGCAAAGTGGTTTTCGCTCTGGCGGAACAGCGGCAGCACGTCTTCCCAGGCCCAGCCGGGATTGCCCTCGGCAGCCCAGCCATCGTAGTCCGCCGCCTGGCCGCGCATGTAGATCATGCCGTTGATGGAGGAGCAACCGCCCAGGACCTTGCCGCGCGGGTAGCTCAGGGCCCGCCCTTGCAGGCCCGGTTGTGCTTCGGTCTTGAAGCACCAGTCGGTGCGTGGGTTGCCGATGCAGAACAGGTAGCCGACCGGGATGTGAATCCATGGGTAGTTGTCGCGTCCACCGGCTTCGAGCAGCAGCACCCGGTGCTGCGGGTTGGCCGAAAGCCGATTGGCCAGCAAGCACCCGGCAGGGCCGGCGCCCACGATCACGTAATCGTATTCATCGACGACAGGTTGCATTCGCGACCTCATTCTTGTTGTTGTGGGACCCATCCTAGTTGTTAGTTTTCGTCAAAAGAATGTTAGTTTTTGCGCAGTGGCTGTGCGTTTATAAACAGTCATGCCTTCAGGCGTGCTCAAGGATCGCTTCATGTTCGACTGGAATGACCTGCGCTATTTCCTGGAACTGCAACGCAGCGGGCGTTTATTGACGGCTGCACGGCGCCTGAACACCACCCACGCCACGGTGGCCCGGCATATCGAGGCCATCGAGAAAAGCCTGGGTACCGCATTGTTCGTCCAGCATGCCCAGGGCTATGAACTGACCCCGGCCGGCGAGACGTTGCTCAAGCACGCCGAAGCCATGGAAAACGTGGCATTGCTGGCCCAGGAGGACATCACCCAGTCCAGTGCACCCCTGGGCAAGATTCGCCTGGGGGTGACCGAAGGGCTGGGCATCATGTTCCTCGCCAGTCGCATGGACGGGTTGTTCCAGCGCTATCCGGGGCTGGAGGTGGAGCTGGTGGCGGTGCCGCGCTTTGTCAGCATCCTCAACCGTGAGGCGGAAATCAGCATCCACCTCGAACGCCCGGCGTCCGACCTGCTGGTGACCCGCAAACTCACTGACTACAGCCTGGCGCTGTATGCCAGCCAGGCCTACCTGGATCGCTCGCCAGCGTTGCGCAGCCGCGAGGACCTGGCTCGCCACGCCTGGATCGGTTATGTCGATGACCTTTTGTTCAGCCAGGAACTGATGTTCCTCAACAGCTTTTGCCGCAACCCCCGGGTGGTGTTCCACAGCACCAGCGTCATCGCCCAGCAACAGGCCGCGCGCTCGGGCCTGGGGATCGCCGTGTTGCCGTGCTACATGGCCAGCGCTGACCCGACGCTGGTGCCGTTGCTGCCGGACGAAACCATCCGCCGCAGCTATTGGATCAGTACCCGTCGCGAACTGCACAAGTCCGTACGCCTGCGGGTGTTGTGGGATTATGTGGTGCAGTTGTGCGAGCGCGAGCAGGCCCTGCTGCTGCCCTGACCCCAAATCCCTGAACGCCAAGGCCCTCCAGACGCTGTACCCGCGTTGGACTGAATTCACCCAGGTGCGCCAGGCACTGGACCCTGGCGGCAAGTTCCTCAAGGGGCATCTTTCATCGATTCTGGGTTTGAGCTGAAGCCAAGCACCTGTGGAAGCGAGCTTGCTCGCGATGGCGGTGCATCAGTCGACATTCATGCAAACTGAGCCATTGCTATCGCGAGCAAGCTCGCTCCCACATTTGTTTTGGGGTGTTCATAAGGATCTGTATTCCCCTGCGCATCTTCTGTGGAAGCGAGCCTGCTCGCGAAGCCGCGACTCGATCAGAACGCAAACGGAATACTAATCTTGGCCCAGAGCATTTCCCCTTCCGGGCGATTCTCCACGTCGAACTCCTTGGCCCAGCGGATCTCGGCGCTGGCGTACTTGAGGAAGGTCAGGTGCAGCGCCGGGCCAATGGCAAAGACCTGGCCGCGTACGCCATCGTCCACGTCTTGCCCGGCGAATTGCACAGTGCGGCCGTACTGTTTGTCGTCAGTGGTCTGCTTGAGGTAGTAGCCGTTGAGCCCCAGCCTCAGGTTGTCGGTCACGCGGTAGCTGACGGAATAATCGAAGTGGAAAATCTGCCCCGAACGGTAGTCGGTGTCCTTGTTCTTGCGGTTGAAGCTGTAGGTGCTTTTCATCGACACCTCGGTGTCTTCCGTGGGCAACCAGGTGAAGGAAAACAGCGGCTTGTAGGTGTAGAAATTGTTGCTGGTGTTGGCCAGCCGATCGGTGCTGTATTCGCCGGTCGGTACGGTGATTTCCACCGCCGCGGCCAGGGTCAGGTTTTTGCCCATGTCCCAGAGCACGATGGGCGAAATGGTCGTGTCGCCCATGCCCTCGCGGGTGTCATGCAGGCCGAACACCGAAACTTCCTG
This sequence comes from Pseudomonas sp. NFIX10, assembly GCF_900111955.1. Lineage (NCBI taxonomy): Bacteria > Pseudomonadati > Pseudomonadota > Gammaproteobacteria > Pseudomonadales > Pseudomonadaceae > Pseudomonas > Pseudomonas sp. NFIX10. The sequence continues at coordinate 46,298 of NZ_FOKH01000016.1, forward strand.
CTTGATCCAGGGCTGGGCGATGTAGATCCCCGCGCGCCCACCGGCCACCCGCAACGGGCTCAGGTAATCGATGCGCGGGACCACTGCCGTGGATTCGATTTCGACATCCGGCAGTTCGCCGCCCAAAGAACTGATGTTGAATTTCCGAGCCTTGTAATGGTTGTAGTAGAGGTTGAACGCGACCATGTGGTCCGGAAGGCTGTCGACCTCCAGTGGCAACACAAAAAAACCGTCGGTGCCTGGGCCGATGTTGTCCACCCCCGATTCGGTAGCCAGGGCGGGCAGGGCACCGCCGCAGGCCAGGCCGAGGGACAGTTGCAAGGCGAATGTCGTGCGGATCGGGTTCATGGGAGGGGCTCATTATTATTGTTGGAAACGCACCGGAGGGCCGAGTCATACAAGTAAGCCGTTCGCCGCCGACAGGGCAGGGTATTGGCGGCCATACAGGGGACTTGAGCGGCCAGATTTTCAGGCCCCTCTATCCAGTGGCTCATGCTAACTTTATGAAATAACCGGTTACAAAAACGCCACCTAACGTGCTCCGGAATCCGCCCCATGCAGATGAAAGTCATCGACCCCACCTATGAATTGGCGCTGGTCTCGCCATTCCTGCTGCAAACCCTGGCCGAGGTGGTGGCGGACAAGGGCTTCGATGCCGCCAGCCTGTGTCGCGGCCTGGGGTTCGACCTCGATGACCTGCAAGATCCGGCCCAGCGCATTTCCTACCGCCAGGCCGTGATCATGATTCAACGTTCGCTCAAGCTGTTGCCCGACCAGGGCCTGGGGTTGTGGGTGGGTGACCGCAACGTGCTTGGCACCCTCGGCCTGCTGGGCCACGTCTTGTCGTTGTGCGAAACCCTGCGCGATGCCTTCGCCCTGGGGGTTCGTTACCAGCACACCACCGGCGGCATCGCGGTGACCCGTGTCGAAGAAGCCCCTGACCGAATCATGGTCGAGGCCACTTGTCGACTGCCTTTTGCCGAGATCCAGGTGTTTGCCGTGGAAGAGTTCTTCGCCAGCCTGATGGTCTATGGCCGGGCGCTGGCCAGTCCCGATTTCAAGCCCCTGGCCGTGGAATTCATGCACGCCGCGCCGTCCTATGCCCAGGAATATCAGCGGATATTGGGGCCGGATGTGCGCTTCGGTTGCCGGCACAATCGCATGTTGATCGATGTGCACTGGCTGGATATGCGCCTGCCCAATCATCACCCGCTGGCCCTGCGCCAGGCATTGGCCTTGCTGGAGCAGGAGGCCTGCGAGGTCCACCAGAAGATCGACCTGATCCAGACCGTGGAACGGGCCATTGCCCGGGACCTGAGCCGTGGCAGTCACATCGAGAAAATCGCCAGCGATCTCAACATGAGCAGCCGCACCCTGCGTCGGCGCCTGACCGAACACAGCCTGACCTTCGAGACCTTGCTCGAACAAGTGCGCCGCAGCCGCACCCTGAACCTGCTGGCCAACCCCGAATTGTCCATCGAGCGCATCACCGAAGAAGTCGGCTACAGCGATGTGCGCAGTTTCCGCCGGGCGTTCCGGCGCTGGACCGGCATGAGCCCGAGCGCGTTTCGCAACGAAGGCGCCTAGCTCTAAGGTTATGTCCAAACGGTATTTCTCAAGTCTTGGCGGGTTTCCCTAAGATCTTGTCACAACTCGTTATGACAAGTGATAGGGGCCATGGCCGACAACGTTCTTTCCCTCAGCAGCGTACCGCTGCACACGCAACTGCGAGACGTGTTGCGCGCACGCATTCTCGATGGCGAATACCCCCAGGGCGGGCAGATGCCCTCGGAAAGCGAGCTCGGCGCGTTGTTTCGCGTCAGCCGCATCACCGTGCGCCAGGCCTTGGGCGACCTGCAAAAGGAAGGGCTGATTTTCAAGATCCATGGCAAGGGCACGTTCGTCGCCAAGCCCAAGACCTTTCAGAACGTCAGCACTCTCCAAGGCCTGGCCGAGTCCTTGACCGGACGCGGCTTCGAGGTGATCAACCGCTTGCTCAGTTTCAAGTTCATCGCGGCCGACAAACAGGTGGCCGAGCGCCTGAAGTTGACGGAAGGGGACACAGTGGCGCAGATCAAACGGGTGCGCTTGATCAACCGCGAGCCGGTTTCCCTGGAGATCACCTACTTGCCCAAGGCCCTGGGTGAACGCCTGGAAAAGGCCGACCTGGTCACCCGCGATATTTTCCTGATCCTGGAAAACGACTGCGCCTTGACCTTGGGCCATGCCGACCTGGCCATTGATGCGGTGCTGGCCGACAGCGACCTGACCCAGGCGCTGGAGGTCGAACCAGGCTCGCCCATCATGCGCATCGAGCGCCTGACCCATGACGCCAGCGGCCAGCCCCTGGACTTCGAACACCTCTATTACCGCGGCGACGCCTTCCAGTATCGCTTGCGGATCGACCGGCACAAAGGGACGCAGCTCCATGACTAGAAGCACCCTGGAACAGGAATACGACATTGTCGTCATCGGCGGAGGCACCGCCGGGCCCATGGCGGCGATCAAGGCCAAGGAACGCAACCGTGACTTGCGCGTACTGCTGGTGGACAAGGCCAACGTCAAGCGCAGCGGTGCCATCAGCATGGGCATGGACGGCTTGAACAACGCGATCATCCCCGGCCATTCCACGCCCGAGCAGTACACCAAGGAAATCACCATCGCCAACGACGGCATCGTCAACCAGGCGGCGGTGTACGCCTATGCCACCCACAGCTTCGAAACGATCGAGCAACTGGACCGCTGGGGCGTGAAGTTCGAGAAGGATGAAACCGGCGACTACGCGGTGAAAAAAGTCCATCACATGGGCGCTTATGTGCTGCCGATGCCGGAAGGGCACGACATCAAGAAGGTGCTTTATCGCCAACTGAAACGGGCGCGAGTGAGCATCACCAATCGGCTGGTCTGCACCCGGTTGCTGACCGACGAAGCGGGCGCGGTGAACGGTGTGATGGGCTTCGATTGCCGCACCGCCGACTTTCATGTGATCAAGGCCAAGGCCGTGATCCTCTGCTGCGGCGCGGCGGGGCGCCTGGGGTTGCCGGCCTCCGGCTACCTGATGGGCACGTATGAGAACCCGACCAATGCCGGCGACGGCTATGCCATGGCCTACCACGCCGGTGCCGAACTGGCGAACCTGGAATGCTTCCAGATCAACCCGCTGATCAAGGATTACAACGGTCCGGCGTGCGCCTATGTCACTGGCCCCCTGGGCGGTTATACCGCGAACAACAAGGGCGAGCGCTTCATCGAGTGCGACTACTGGAGCGGGCAGATGATGTGGGAGTTCCACCAGGAACTCGAAGGTGGCAATGGCCCGGTGTTCCTCAAGCTCGATCACCTGGCCGAGGAAACCATCCAGAACATCGAAGAGATCCTGCACAGCAACGAACGGCCGAGTCGCGGTCAGTTCCATGCCAACCGCGGCACCGACTACCGCACGCAGATGGTGGAAATGCACATCTCCGAGATCGGTTTTTGCAGCGGCCATTCGGCGTCGGGCGTGTGGGTCAACGAGCGGGCCGAGACCTCGGTCAAGGGCCTGTACTCGGCCGGCGACATGGCGGCAGTGCCGCACAACTACATGCTCGGTGCGTTCACCTATGGCTGGTTTGCCGGCAACAACGCCGCGGATTTCGTGGCCGGGAAGGATTTCTCGGCGCTGGATGCCGGGCAGATCGAACGGGAGAGGGCACGTGTCTACGCGCCGCTGGACCGCGAGCACGGCCTGCCGCCGGCCCAGGTGGAATACAAGCTGCGCCGCTTCGTCAACGATTACCTGCAACCGCCGAAAGTCACCAAGAAAATGCAGATCGGCCTGCAACGCTTCAGCGATATCCAGCGCGACCTGGACCAGCTCAAGGCCCACAACCCTCACGAGCTGATGCGCGCCATGGAAGTCAGCGTTATCCGCGACTGCGCCGAAATGGCCGCCCGTGCCTCGCTGTTTCGCGCCGAAAGCCGTTGGGGCCTGTACCACTATCGGGTCGATCATCCACAACGCAACGACAGCGACTGGTTCTGCCATTGCCATTTGAAGAAGGGCGATGACGGCGCGATGACTTCATTCAAGAAAGCCGTCGAACCCTACGTCATCGCCCTCGATGCCGACGAACTGCAGGCCTACGACCGGCTGCGGGTCGGTGCCGACGCGGCGTGAACCGTCCACCCAGAGAGAACGCCCATGGCCTATCAACCCCAGGAAATCTTTTTCCGCTCCAATGCCCCCGTCACCGTGGACGAGGACAAATGCATCGCTCACAAGGGCTGCACGGTTTGCGTCGATGTGTGCCCCATGGATTTGCTGGCGATCAACCCGGCGACCCAGAAGGCCTACATGGCGTTCGACGAATGCTGGTACTGCATGCCCTGTGAAAAGGACTGCCCGACGGGGGCGGTGAAAGTGGAGATTCCGTATCTGTTGCGTTGACCGACAGGACGCCATCGCGAGCAAGCTCGCTCCCACAGTGGGTCGAAGCCAGTCGCAGATCTTATGTACACCGATAAACCTGTGGGAGCCGGGCTTGCCCGCGATGAGGCCAGTCCTGACACCCAAAAAGCCATCCGGCCACCCCCGGACGCCCAATTTGAACACCCCTCGTTTCCCACCGCGCCCTGATCGTGGCGGAGACGACATCCAATAAATGATTCGAGGGGACACACCCATGCTATTGCGCGCAGCACTCGCCGGTCTGGTACTGGCTTCATTGACCCTGCCTGCCCAGGCAGAAACCATCCGTATCGCCATCGGCACCCAGGACACCACCATCAACTGCGCCGCCGGCGGGTTGTTGATCCGGGAGCTGGGCCTGCTGGACAAATACCTGCCCCATGACGGCGCCTACAAGGACGCCCAATACGATATCCAGTGGAAGAACTTCACCAGCGGCGCGCCGCTGACCAACGAGATGGTCGCCGGCAAACTCGACTTCGGCGCCATGGCCGATTTCCCCGGCGCATTCAACGGCGTGGCGTTCGAAACCGCCGGCAAGCACAGCCTGTTCATCAGCGTGCTGTCGGGCAGCACCCAAGGCAGCGGCAACGGCATCGTGGTGCCCAGTGCGTCGGGCGTGCAGTCCCTGGCCGAGCTCAAGGGCAAGACCATTTCCGTACCGTTCGCGTCTACTGCCCATGGCATGTTGCTGCGTGCTGTCGCCGCCCAGGGCTGGGACCCGCTCAAGGATGTGAGCATCATTGCCCAGCCGCCGGAAGTCGCCGGCTCGGCGCTGCAAGCCGGCAAGATCGACGCCCACGCCGACTTCGTGCCGTTCGCCGAACTGTTCCCCAGCCGAGGTTTCGCCCGCAAGATCTACGACGGTGCCCAGGCCAACACACCGACGTTCCACGGCGTGCTGGTGGACCAGGCCTATGCCAAGCAATACCCGGAAATCGTCGTCGCCTACCTGCGCGCCACCATCGAGGCCAATCAACTGCTGGCCGCCGAGCCGGAGAAGTACAGCGAGCTGATCGCCAAGGTCACTGGGGTGGATGCCGAGGTCAATTACCTGTTCCACGGGCCGCTGGGCGTGCAGACCCGCGACCTGACCTGGAAACCGGAATACCGCCAGGCCGTCGGCACCGCCATCGACACCCTCAAGCTGCTGAAAAAGGCTGATCGTGGCCTGGACCTCAATACCTTCATCGATGACCAGTACATCCGCGCCGCCTTCAAGGCGTCGAACCTGGACTACAACGCGCAACTGGCTAACTACGCCCAGACCCCGCTGGGCAGCAGCGATGCGTCGACCGGCCAGGCAATAGCCGACGCCCGCCACGTGGCCGAGATCTGGGTACGCGGCGAGCCGAAAGTGCGCCATTACGCCTCGGCCCAATCGGCCTTCGCCGCGCTGGCGAGTCTCAAGCAGGAAGGCAAGGGCATCCGCGCCGTCTATACCCAGGCCAGCGACAGCGGAATCAAGCTGCTGGCCGAACAGGCGTGGTTCGCCAGTGATGCCAAGGGCCAGCTCAGTGCGTTCCTGCTCAAGGGGCAGGCCCAGCAATTTGCTACCGCCCAGGGCGGAAAAGTCTTCGACTTCAGCGAGGCCACCAGCCAGGCCGTTGCCGCCCGCTGATTTCGGCCAACGACCTGTGGGAGCGAGCTTGCTCGCGATAGCGGCGTGTCAGCCACCTCCATTCAACTGGTCTGACGCTATCGCGAGCAAGCTCGCTCCCACAGGGGTACACATCAGAGGATCAATTCGTGTCCCTATTATCCAAACGCTGGCTCCTGCGAGCCGCTTCACTGTTGCTCTGCCTGTTGTTCTGGCAACTCGCCGCAACCGGCCACTGGAACCTCGGCCTGGTGACTTTCGCCAACGTCCCGACCCCGCTGGCGGTGATCCTGGCGGCGCTGGGCCTGGGAGAGTCGGGCAATCTCGCCCGGCACCTGGGCAGCAGTCTGGGCCGGGTCTTTGCCGGTTATGGCGCGGCGTTGTTGATCGGCGTGGCGCTGGGCCTGGCCATCGGTCGTTCGAAATGGGCCGAAGACCTGTTGCTGCCGCCCCTGGAAGTGCTGCGGCCGATCCCGGCGGTGGCCTGGATTCCCCTGGCGATCCTGATGTTTCCCTCGTCGGAACTGTCGATGGTGTTCATCACCTTCACCGGCGCGCTGTTCCCGATCCTGCTCAACACCGTACACGGCGTCGAAGGCGTGGACCGGCGTTTGATCGCCTCGGCGAAAAGCCTCGGGGCCGGACGCCGGGCGATCCTGTTGGAGGTGATTCTGCCGGGCGCCGCGCCGAGCATCATCACCGGCCTGGCCATCGGCATGGGCACGTCCTGGTTCTGCCTGGTGACGGCGGAAATGATCGCCGGCCAGTACGGCATCGGCTACTACACCTGGGCCTCCTACACCGTGCAGAACTACGCCGACATCGTCGTCGGCATGTTGCTGATCGGTGTGCTGGGCATGGGCAGCAGCCTGCTGATCAAACGCCTGGGCGGGCTGTTCACGCCTTGGCATCGACCACGAGGAAAAGCCTGATGAGCATGATGCACACACCCGAAGGACGGATCGATATCCGTCAGCTGTCCATTGTCCTTGGCCAGGGAGCCCAGGCCTTTGAAGCGGTCCAGGGGCTCGATTGCCAGATCGAAGCGGGTCAGTTCGTCTGTGTCCTCGGGCCGTCCGGCTGCGGCAAGTCCACCTTGCTCGGGGCCTTGGCCGGGCATCTGCAACCGCGCTCCGGCAGCTTGAATGTCGACGGCTCGAGCGTTTCCGGTCCGTCGCCTCAACGCGGCATGGTGTTTCAGCAGCACACACTGTTTCCCTGGCGCAGCGTGCGCGACAACGTCGCTTTCGGCCTGAAAATGCGCGGCCTGGGCAAGGCCGAACGACACCGGGCCGCCGACGAGATCCTTGCGCTGGTGGGCCTGGAGGGCTTCGCCGGGCATTGGCCGGATCAACTCTCCGGAGGCATGCAGCAACGGGTGGAGATCGCTCGGGTGCTGGTCAACCGTCCACGGCTGCTGCTGATGGATGAACCCTTCGGCGCGCTCGATGCCCTGACCCGGTTGAATATGCAGGAGCTGCTGCTGGACATCTGGACCCGCATTCGCACCACCGTGGTGTTCGTCACTCACGACATCGACGAGGCGCTGTTCCTGGCCGATCGCTTGCTGGTGATGAGCCCGCGTCCGGGGCGGATCATCGAGGACCTGCGCCTGGACTTCCCACGGCCACGCACGACCGAACTGGTCACCCGCCCTGAATTCTCCCGCTTGAAGCGTCACTGCCTCGAACTGCTGCGCCATGAAGACGGCCGACAGTTGCCGCGCCTCAATCCCCTGGGGCTTCCCCCTGAAACCTCCTTGCCGCGATTTGCCCTATGACCTCTCTATTCGAAAACACCGACAACGACGACATCCTCGCCCTGCAACCGCGCTTGACTGACCAGGACCCGGGCGTGCGCCGCATCGCCCTGATCGAACTGGCCGACCTTGAGGAGCCAGAAGGCCTGCTGTGGCTGGTGGACCGTCTGGCCGAGGATCCCAGTGCCGACGTGCGAGCCGAAGCCGCGCGCTTGCTTGAAGCCTGGGAGGATGCGCCGGTGGTGGGCGCCTTGTGCGAGGCCCTGACCGATCCGTCGCCGAGTGTGCAGGCCGCTGCCGCCCAGAGCCTGAGCCTGCTCAAGAGCGAGGCGGCGGGGAGGGTGATCCTGCCTTGGACGGCACATGACGAGGCCGGTGTGCGCGTCGCGGCATTCAGGGCCTTGCGCGAATTACGCCTGCTCGAGGCGGCACCGGCGGCCATCGTTGCCCTGGCTGACGGCGATGCCAGCGTGCGCCGCGAGGCGGTTGGCGTGCTGGGCTGGCTCAAGCACCTCGACGCCTTGCCGGCCCTGGCCCGGTTGGCCAGTGATGATCCGGATACTGAGGTGCGCCGCGCGGCCACTGGCGCCCTTGGCCTGGCTTCGGATGCGCAGGTCTTGCCGGCGCTGCGCCAGGCCCTTCGGGATCCGGCCTGGGCGGTGCGCGAAGAAGCCGCCACCACCTTGGGCAAGGTCGGTCACGCCGATGCCGGTCCGGCCCTGGTCGAGGCCTTGGGTGACGATTATTGGCAAGTGCGCTTGCGGGCCACTCGCAGCCTCGGTCGCTTGCGTTACGCCCCGGCGTTGTCGGCCTTGATCGAAACCCTGGGCCATCGCATCAGCAACTTGCGCAAGGAAGCGGCCCTGGCCTTGGGCGAGTTGAACGAACCAGGCGCAATCCCGGCGTTGCAGGCGGCCCAGGACGATGGTGACCCCGAAGTGCGCAAAGCCGTACGCATTGCCTTGGGTCAACTGCAATGAGCCCGGGGGCGATCGGCAATTCCCAAGGCAAGGGTCAATTGCGCCTGAACTGGCCCGGCGGCCGCGAGCAACGCCTGGACCACGTCACCCTGCGCCGCCACTGCCCATGCTCGCGGTGCCGGGCGTTGCGCCTGCAAGGGCTGACCGTCCAGGTCGATCCGCGGATCCGGGTGGTGGCAGTCAACCCACAGGGCTACGGGGTGCAATTGGTTTTCAGTGACGGGCATGAGCGGGGGATTTACCCGTGGGCCTACCTGGCGGGGCTTGAGCACTGACACACTTAAGGATAAGTGATGAAACCTGTGGCGAGGGAGCTTGCTCCCGCTGGGCTGCGCAGCAGCCCTAAATCATTCAACACAGTGCATTGTGTAAATAGGAGGTAAGTGTCACGGCTGCTGCGCAGCCGAGCGGGAGCAAGCTCCCTCGCCACACTGACTTGTACAGGCAAGCTGTGAACTGACTGGCGGCGCTTGTCAGAAAAATCCCGAAAGAGTACAAATGTACTCCATGACGACTCTCACCCCCCGCCGCACCGCCATCCTGACCTTCATCCGCGAACGCATCGCCGCTCAGGGTCAGCCCCCCAGCCTCGCTGAAATCAGCGAGGCGTTCGGTTTCGCCTCCCGTAGCGTGGCGCGCAAGCATGTGCTGGCGTTGACCGAGGCCGGTTTCATCGAAGTCAATCCGCACCAGGCCCGGGGCATCCGGCTGTTGAACCAGCCGCCACGGCCTGAACTGCTGGACGTGCCGGTGCTGGGGCGAGTGGCTGCCGGCCTGCCGATTGGCGCCGATGCCGAGGTTCACAGCCGCCTGATGCTGGATCCGGCGATTTTTACCAAGGCGCCGGACTACCTGTTGCGGGTCCAGGGCGATTCGATGATCGAGGACGGCATTCTCGACGGTGACCTGGTGGGCGTGCAGCGCACACCCCAGGCCTCCAACGGCCAGATCGTCGTGGCGCGCCTGGACGGTGAAGTCACCATCAAGCGCTTCGAGCGCATCGGCGAGCGGGTGCGTTTGCTGCCGCGTAATCCGGCCTACCAGCCGATCATCGTCGAGGCCGACCAGGACCTGGCGATAGAAGGGGTGTTCTGTGGCTTGGTGAGGCAAGGTTGATGGGCGCTGTCGTTGCGCTGGACACGCTGTTCAACGGCGGCCAGGTCTGGAAGGGCCGGCCTGCGCCGCCGGCCGCCAGTCCGCAGCCCACTGGCCATGCAGCACTGGATGCGGCGTTGCCCAGTGGTGGCTGGCCGGAGGCGGCCTTGACGGAACTGCTCATCGCCGCGCCGGGCGTGGGCGAGTTGCAATTGGTGTGGCCGACCCTGGCGCGGCTGTCGGCAGCGGGGGAGCGGATCGTGCTGGTGGCGCCGCCGTTCGTGCCTTATCCCCAGGCCTGGCAGAACGCCGGCATCGACCTGCGCCAGTTATCGGTGATCCGCGCCGATGAACGCGATGCCCTGTGGGCCACCGAACAATGCCTGCGTTCGGGCAGTTGTGGCGCGGTGCTGTGTTGGCCCCGCCAGGCGGACGACCGGGCCTTGCGTCGCCTGCAAGTGGCGGCGGAAACCGGCCAGGCCCTGGCGTTCGCCTGGCGCTCGATCCAGGAAGCCATCAACCCGTCGCCGGCGGCCCTGCGCATTGCCATCGATACCCGGCCTGCGCAGTTGCGCGTGCTCAAGTGCCGGGGTGGACTGGCCCGTTCGGCGCCGATTGCCTTTGCCACGCTCGCCCCACAAACCGGGCATTGAGGTTGCGATGCGCTGGGTCTGTATTCTCTTCCCGCAATTGGCGCTGGACGCCGCGCTGCGTCAGCGCCCCGATCCCGACCAGCCCCTGGCATTGCTGACCGGCCCGGCCCAGCGTCGGGTGCTGCAAGCGGTGAATGCGCAGGCAAAGGCCCTGGGCTTGCGGCCCGGCCAGACCATGACCGCCGCCCAGGCCTTGAGCAAAGGCTTTGCCACCGCGGAATACGACGCGGCGCAGATCGAACAGTGGCAGCAGTTCCTGGCAGCCTGGGCCTACCGTTTCAGCGCCCAGGTCAGCGTGCATTATCCGCGTACGCTGCTGTTCGAGATCGAGTCGAGCCTGGGCCTGTTCGGGCCCTGGCCGGTGTTCGAGGCGCGCTTGCGAGCCGAGCTGACCGAGCTGGGCTTTCGTCATCGCATCGTCGCCGCCCCGAACCCAGTGGCGGCGCGGGTGTTGGCCAATGCCTATGACGCCCTGGTGGTGCCCGATGCCGAGACCTTGCAACAGTACCTGGGGCACATGCCCGTGGAGCGAATCGGCCTGGAGCCCGACGTCGCCACGGCGCTGTCGCGCATGGGCCTGCGTCGCCTGAGCCAGGTCCAGGCCTTGCCCCGGCAGGCCCTGGCGCGGCGCTTCGAGGCCCAGGTGCTCAAGCACCTCGACGCGTTGACGGGCCATCGCACCCTGGCGCTGTCGTTCTACCTGCCACCGGACCGTTTCGATGTGCGCATCGAGCTCAACTATGACGTGCAATCCCATCAGGCGCTGTTGTTCCCGTTGCGTCGCCTGACCGGTGACCTGTCGGCCTTCCTCTGCGGACGCGACAGCGGCGTGCAACGCTTCGACTTGCACCTGGAGCACGCCGGGTTGCCGGATACCGTGATCAAGGTCGGCCTGCTCAGCGCCGAACGGGACCCGGCGATGCTCTTCGAACTGGCCCGCGGTCGCTTGGAACAGGTGCAGGTCGAGGCCCCGGTGCGGGGCTTTCGCTTGTGTGCCGAAGACCTGCCGAGTTTCGTGCCCCAGCGCCTGGAGCTGTTCGACGAACGCCCCCAACAATCATTGCCCTGGGAGCAACTGCGCGAACGCTTGCGGGCCCGGCTGGGGGATGACGCCGTGCAGGGCCTGGGGTTTCGCGACGACCATCGGCCTGAGTGCGCCTGGCAGATGACGTCCCAACCCCGATCCCAGGCTTGTCCGGTGCGCGACGGCGTGCAGCGTCCCGGCTGGCTGCTGGAGGAGCCCCAGGCATTGGCGCAAGGTCAGGCGCACATCCTCATGGGCCCCGAGCGCATCGAGACCGGTTGGTGGGACGGCGCGGATGTGCGCCGCGACTATTACCTGATCGAAACCCGCAGCGGGCAACGTGGCTGGGCCTATCGACCGGTGGGCGAGGGCGGGCCGCTGTGGCTGCAGGGCTGGTTCGCATGAGCGTTGAGTATGCCGAGCTGCATTGCCTGTCGAACTTCAGCTTCCAGCGCGGCGCCTCCAGTGCCCTGGAGTTGTGCCGACGGGCTAAAGAGCAGGGCTATCGGGCCCTGGCGATCACCGACGAATGCACCCTGGCCGGGATCGTCCGGGCCTGGCAGGCGGCCAAAGAGTTGGCGCTACCACTGATCGTCGGCAGCGAGATCCAGGTCGAGAACGGTCCGAAACTGGTGTTGCTGGTGGAAAACCTGGACGGTTATCAAACCTTGTGCCGGTTGATCACCCGCGCCCGGCGGCGCAGCGAGAAGGGCCGCTACCGCATCGTGCGGGAGGATTTCGACCAACCCTTGCCGGGGTTGCTGGCGTTGTGGATAGCCGAGGGCAAAGACGCCGAAGAACATGGGCGTTGGCTCCAGCCGATCTTTGCCGGGCGCCTGTGGCTGACGGTCCAGTTGCATTGCGCACAGGACGACCGCCGCCGGTTGGCAGACTCGTTGGCGCTGGCCGAGCGCATGGCGCTTCCGGCCGTGGCCAGCGGCGATGTACATATGCACGTGCGCGGCCGTCGCGCCTTGCAGGACACCATGACCGCCATCCGTCACCACGTCACGGTGGCCGAGGCCGGCCAGCGCTTGCACCCCAACGGCGAGCGCCACCTGCGCAGCCGCAAGGATCTGGCTGATCTCTACCCGCCGGCCTTGCTCGAGGAAACCCTGAACATCGCCCGCCGCTGCACCTTCGACCTCGGCCAATTGCGCTATCAATACCCCCGCGAGCTGGTGCCCGAGGGGCATGATCCAGCGTCCTGGCTGCGGGAACTGACCGAGCGTGGCATGCGCGAGCGGTGGAAGGACGGCGTGCCAGACAAGGTGCGGGTGCAGATCGACAAGGAACTGAGCCTGATCGCCGAGTTGGGCTACGACAGCTATTTCCTCACCGTGCAGGACATCGTCGGCTTTGCCCGCAGCCGTCATATCCTTTGCCAGGGGCGCGGTTCGGCGGCCAACTCGGCGGTGTGCTACGCCTTGGGCATCACCGAAATCGACCCCAGCCTCACCAGCCTGTTGTTCGAACGCTTCCTGTCCCGGGAGCGCAACGAGCCGCCGGACATCGATGTCGACTTCGAACACGACCGTCGCGAGGAAGTGCTGCAGTACGTGTTCCAGCGCTACGGTCGTCATCGTGCGGCCTTGACGGCAGTGGTCAGCAGTTACCACGGCGCCGGGGCGGTCCGCGATGTGGCCAAGGCCTTGGGCATGCCGCCGGATCAGGTCAACGCCCTGGCCGATTGCTGTGGCCGCTGGAGCGACGAGGCGCCGCCGGTGGAGCGCTTGCGTGAGGGCGGTTTCGATCCGGACAGCCCGGTGTTGCGTCGGGTCCTGAGCCTGACCCGGCAATTGATCGGTTTTCCCCGGCACTTATCCCAGCACCCTGGCGGCTTCGTGATTTCCGAACAGCCCCTGGACACCTTGGTGCCGGTGGAAAACGCCGCCATGGCCGAGCGCACCATTATCCAGTGGGACAAGGACGACCTGGACGCGGTCGGGCTGCTCAAGGTGGATATCCTGGCCTTGGGCATGCTCAGCGCGATCCGGCGCTGTTTCGACCTGATCGAGCAGTACCGGGGGCAGCGTTATGCCCTGGCGTCGCTGCCCAAGGACGATCGGGCTACCTACGAAATGATCAGCCGCGCCGACACCATCGGTGTCTTCCAGATCGAGTCCCGGGCGCAGATGTCGATGTTGCCTCGGTTGAGGCCCAAGACGTTCTACGACTTGGTCATCGAAGTGGCGATCGTGCGGCCCGGGCCGATCCAGGGTGGGATGGTGCACCCGTACCTGCGGCGCAGAAACAACGAAGAGGCGGTGACTTATCCCTCTGACGCGCTGGAAGAAGTGCTCAACCGCACCCTGGGTGTTCCCTTGTTCCAGGAGCAGGTCATGCAGATCGCCATCGTCGCGGCCGATTACACCCCGGGAGAAGCCGATCAGTTGCGGCGTTCCATGGCGGCCTGGAAACGTCACGGCGGGTTGGAGCCTCATCGGGAACGCCTGGCGCAGGGGATGAAGGAAAACGGCTACACCGCTGAATTCGCCGCGCAAATCTTCGAACAGATCAAAGGCTTCGGCAATTACGGTTTCCCCGAGTCCCACGCGGCCAGTTTCGCTTTGCTGACCTACGCCAGCAGTTGGCTCAAGTGCCACGAACCGGCGGCATTCGCCTGTGCCCTGATCAACAGTTGGCCGATGGGCTTCTACAGCCCGGACCAGATCCTTCAGGATGCCCGCCGGCATCAACTGTCGATCCACCCGGTGGACGTGGGCGCCAGCGATTGGGATTGCAGCCTCGAGCCCATGGAAGGCCGGCAACCGGCGATCCGCCTGGGGCTGCGCCTGGTCAAGGGCTTTCGCGAAGAGGATGCCCTGCGTATCGAAGCGGCGCGCCGGCATCGGCCCTTCAGCGATGTGGCCGACCTGGGCGAGCGCGCGCAACTCGATGCCCGGGCCCAGGCGCAACTGGCCGACGCGGGGGCCTTGCAGGGCTTGGCGGGGCATCGCCATCGGGCCCGCTGGGAAGTGGCCGGAGTGCAGAAGCAACTGGGCTTGTTCGCCGGTTTGCCCAGCCAGGAAGAACCGCCCGTGGCGCTGCCCGAACCCACGCTGGGGGAAAACCTGTTTGCCGATTACGCCACGCTGGGCACGACACTCGGCCCTCATCCGCTGGCCCTGCTGCGTCCCGAGCTGCGCGCCCGGCGCTGCCGCAGCTCCCGGGAATTGCAAAACGTGGAGCATGGTCGCAATGTCAGCGTCGCCGGGCTGGTCACCGGTCGCCAACGCCCGGGCACGGCCAGCGGCGTGACCTTCGTCACCCTGGAAGATGAGTTCGGCAACCTCAACGTGGTGGTCTGGCGCGACCTGGCCGAGCGCCAACGCAAGACCCTGGTGGGCTCGCAATTGCTCAGGGTCGACGGCCGCTGGGAAAGCGTCGGCGAGGTCCGCCACTTGATCGCCGGGCGCTTGAGCGACCTGACTGAATTGCTGGCGGGTATCCAAGTGCAGAGCCGCGATTTCCGCTGAAGCCCAGCAACACCGCCGTTTTTGTGGCGAGGGAGCTTGCTCCCGCTGGGCTGCGTAGCAGCCCCCAAAAAATGGTTTACGCAATCCATCAGGCACACCGCGTCAGCCGGTTTACGACGGCTGCGCCGCCGAGCGGGAGCAAGCTCCCTCGCCACAGGATTGTGCGCAAACCGATCACCATGAAACCAAACGCCAACCCGACGCTCGAAGCTCTGATCGCAAGGGATTTGTGTCTGTCGATTCCCTGCAGGCATTTTGAGGTTCAGAGTCGACCATGGAGTTTCTATCCCAGAATCACGGCTGCCCTGGGTGGGGCGGTGAGATGGCCGGGCGTATCCGGGCGTTCGATTGGAGCCGAACCGAGTTGGGCGCCATCGAGCACTGGTCCGCCAGCTTGCGTAGCGCTGTCCAATTGTTGCTGGCTTCGCCCCTGCCGATAGTGATGTTGTGGGGCCGCCAGGGCTTCATGATTTACAACGATGCCTATGCCGAGTTCGCCGGCGGCCGCCACCCCTACTTGCTGGGGTGCGCGGTGGAGTTGGGCTGGCCGGAGGTGGCCGAATTCAATCGCCATGTACTGGACGTCTGTCTGGCCGGCGGCACCTTGTCCTACCGCAGCAAAGAGCTGGTCCTGCTGCGCGATGGCAAGCCTGAAGATGTGTGGATGGACCTCTACTACAGCCCGGTGCCCGATGATGACCAGTCCCCGGCGGGCGTGCTGGCGATTGTGGTGGAAACCACGGAGCACGTATTGACCGAGCGCGCCCGGCAAGAGGCCGAACGCAGTTACCGCGCGGTCAATGAACGCATCCAGCTGGCGCTTTCGGCCGGGCCCTTGCTGGGGTCGTTCGTCTGGGACATCCAGGCCGACACGCTGTCGGGCGATGAGCGTTTTGCCCGCACCTTCAACTACCCCCCCGACTGTCCGCTGGACGCACTGCCCATCGAGATTGCTCGCCAGGGCATCCACCCGGACGACCTCGAAGAGGTCAACCAGCGGGTCGAACTGACCGTGCGCACAGGCACGCCTTACAGCGCTGAGTATCGGGTCCGCCGCCTGGGCGGTGACTACCGGTGGGTGCTGGCCAGCGGTCGATGCGAGTTCGACAGGACAGGCCGGCCCCTGCGGTTTCCGGGAGTGCTGATTGATATCGACGAGCGCAAGACGGCCGAAGCTTCGCTGCTCAAATTCACCCGCGACCTGGAGCAACGTGTCGCCGACGAGGTGCAGGCGCGGTTGGCAGCCGAAGAGCAGTTGCGCCAGTCGCAGAAGCTCGAGGCCATTGGTGGCCTCACCGGTGGCGTGGCCCATGATTTCAACAACTTGCTGCAGGTGATCGCCGGCAATCTGCACTTGCTGGCCCGCCACGAACGGGACAACGCCAATGTGCAACGACGGGTCAGTGCCTCCATCGAAGCCGTGGAGCGGGGGGCCAAGTTGTCCTCGCAGCTGTTGGCTTTCGCCCGGCGCCAGCCATTGTCACCGGCGGTCTATAACCCACGGCGCATCTACGAGGGCATGGGTGAACTGCTGCAGCGGGCCTTGGGCGAAACCATCCTGATTGAAGTGAGCCTGCCCCAGGAGCCCTGGTGCATCCATGTCGATCGCAATCAGTTGGAAAATGCCCTGTTGAACCTGGCGATCAATGCGCGTGATGCCATGCGGGGCGAGGGCACTATCCATCTGATCGGCGAGAACATCGTGCTCGATGACGCGTTCTGCGCCGGCAAGGGGATTGCGGCCGGCGACTATGTCCGGCTGTCGGTGATCGATTGCGGCGTCGGCATGCCGCCCGACATCCTGAAGCAGGTGTTCGAACCGTTTTTCACCACCAAGACCGATGGCCAGGGCACCGGGCTTGGATTGAGCATGGTGTTCGGGTTCGTCAAGCAGAGTGGCGGCCATATCGAGATCTCCAGTGACCTGGGCGAAGGCACGCGGGTGCGGATGTATTTCCCTCGAAGTCTTGCGCCCGAAGCCGGGGAAACCGAGCAACATGATGCGCTTCATTCCGGCCGGCAAGAGACGATCCTGGTGGTGGAGGACAACGCCGAGGTGCGCAGCGCGTCGGTGGAACTGCTGGAACAGTCCGGCTACAGGACCCTCACGGCCGCCAACGGCGATGAGGCGATGAAGCTGCTGCTGGATGGCACCCCGGTCGACCTGATCTTCACCGACGTGGTCATGCCCGGCCTGATCAAGAGTTCCGACCTGGCCGCCTGGGCCAAGGTGCAGACCCCGCCGGTCCCCGTGCTGTTCACCTCGGGGCACACCCGGGACATCATCTCCCGCAACCATCAATTGAGCCCCGATACCCATTTGTTGAGCAAACCCTACGGTCCGGACGCACTGGCCCGGATGGTGAGGAGCGTGCTGGGCGGTTGATCGCGGCGTCTTAAACAAATGGAACCGAAGCCGTCGCGTCACCTTCGAATGTTCAAGACCGGTCATCCATCCGGCCCTGTCATGAACGAGGTGCCCATGAACGACGATCCCGCAGACACTCAGCAACAAGGCCAGGCGCAGGCGCCATCCCCGCGCAACGATCCGGCCATCGATCCCCAGGTCCCGGGCAGGCCTTCGAGCGCCGAGCCCGTCAGTCCTGCCGGAGCGGACCAGGCTGACAGCGCCGCCACTGAGGTCGATCAGAAGCAGCATCATCAGGACAATGACAACACCTTCAGCCCCGGCTTCAAGCCTGACCCGGACCGGCCGAAATCCGGTGACGACACGGACGCCGATATCGATACCGATGGGGGCTAGACAAGGAAGGATGTACAACACCGCATCATGGTGGTGAATGCAAAGCTTTTGAATATCCACAAAACCTGTGGGAGCGGGCTTGCTCGCGAAAGCGGAGGGTCAGCTTGCATCAATGTTGATTGTGCCGGCGTCATCGCGAGCAAGCTCGCTCCCACAATGGTCCTGCGCGTTCACGGTATCTGGACACAACACAAAAACCTGTGGGAGCGGGCTTGCTCGCGAAAGCGGAGGGTCAGCTTGCAAAAAGGTTGAAAGACACACCGCCATCGCGAGCAAGCTCGCTCCCACAATGGTCCTGCGCTGAATGCAAAACTCATGAACCTCCACAAACCCTGTGGGAGCGAGCTTGCTCGCGAAAGCGGTGGGTCAGCTTGCATCAATGTTGATTGTGCCGGCGTCATCGCGAGCAAGTTCGGCTCCCACATGTCTTGGGGGGTTATTGACCGTTGGCGATCTGTTTCACCAAGGTTTCATGTCCTGTCTTGTCGCTGGCCCGGGAGATGATCTGCACCACCGCCATGCGCGTGCCGGAGGCACCCAGCAAGGTGGTGTCGAGGGTCGGTCCGCCGCCCTGGGTCGCGCGGGTGTCGAGCTGGCGCAGGCCCAGGCCGGTGCCTTTTTGCTTCAGGCTTTTTTCGCTGAGGATCTTGGCATCCGGCAGGGACTTGAGGCGCTGGGCGGCGAAGTCGGCCATGGTGGTGTCGAGGAACGCGCCATCGTCATCCTTCACATTCGCACCGTCGATAATGATGTTTTCCGCTGCGATCACCACGGTCTTGCTGGTGGCATTGCTGTACATCGTCCCCGTCGCCCCGGCGGTGCCCTGGGCGGCTTCACCGGCGGGCAATGGCGTCGCCGTAAAACCCTTGGGCAAGGTGAAGGTGAACTTGCCGCCCAGCATCGACACCTTTTGCGCCGGTGCATCACTGGCAGGTTTGGCCGGGGCCGCCTGGGTGGATACCACGACCAGGCTGGCGAAGGCCCCCAGCAACAGGACGGCGGCTTGTTTACTCAGCAATGACATTGAAAATCTCCACGGATGGTCGCGCTTGAAGGCCGATCATCCCATGGGCGTCGTCCCGGACTCCAGCAAGAGACCGTCATTTTGGCGATGCCGTCTGCCCCAGCAGGCGGCGGGTCACCCGCAACATGGCCATCGACACCGCAACGCCCAAGGCAAAGGCCGGCATGGCCAGCACCGGCAGCCGACGCGCCTTCAATGCCGTGTCGCCGATATTCAACCCGGCCCGGCCCTGAAGCGCCGAGCCAACGCCTCGCGCTCGAAGTGCTCGGTGATGAAGTCGATAAAGGCCCGGGTCTTGGCCGGCATCAGCGTGCGACTGGGGTAGTAGAGGGAAATCACCCCCAAATCGACGTACCAATCCGGTAACAGCCGCACCAGTTCGCCACGTTCCAGCCAGGGCAGGGCATCGGGCACCACCAACAGGGCCACGCCCAGACCCAGCAAGGCGGCCTCTCGCATGGCCACGGGGTCATTGAAAATCATGGACTCGTTCAGTTGCACGGCGGATTCAAGCCCGGCGGCGTTGCGCAACACGGTCTGACGTACCCGGCCGGTGCGGCTGGCCCGCAGCACGATGTTGTCCAGGCCGGCCAGGTCCTCGGGTTGCCGGGGCAGGGTGCGCCCGGCCAGGTAGGCGGGGCTGGCGACGGCAATCAGGTGAGCGGGCGCCAGGGTGCGCGATACCACCCCGGGCGTCAGGGCGAAGCCGCCGCCGATGGCTGCGTCGAAACCTTCGGCGATCAGGTCCACCGGACGGTTTTCGAAATGCCAGTCCGGACGGATCAGCGGATACCGAGCCAGCCACTGCGGCATCAACGGCAGTATCTGGCAGATGCCAAAACTGGGCGAGAGGCTGACGCGCAAGACGCCGGCCGGTTCGCCGCGCTCTGTGGTCACCGCACCAATGGCCGCCTGCAGGGCGTGCAGGTTGCCACCGATGCTGGCCAGGAAATGTTCTCCTGTTTCGGTCAGGGACAGCTTGCGGGTCGAGCGCTGGAACAACCGCACCCCCAGGTTGCGCTCCAGCATCGCCACGTTGCGGCTCACGGCCGCGGGCGTCAGGGCGAGTAGTCTCGCGGCCGCCGAGAAACTGCCGGTTTCGGCGCTGCGAACAAAGCATTCGAGGTTGGCGAGGCTTTCCATGGCATGGACCTGATAGTAATGCTTGAAAATGATTCGCCATATTACCGGCTAATCAGAAGGTAATGGCAAGGGCACCATGCACCTCAACGGCGGACATCACCGCCAGGCTTATCCAACCTTGAGGACACAAGACATGAGCGACATCGACACCATCGGCATCATTGGCGCAGGCGCCATCGGCAGTGCTTTCGCCCGCGCCCTGGCCCGCCAGAACATCAACGTAGTGATTGCCAACAGCCGTGGCCCGCAAAGCCTGACCGAGCTTGTGGCTGACCTCGGTCCAAGCGTGCGCGCCGGCACCGTGGAGGAAGCCGCCGCCCAGCCGATGGTGCTGGTGGCGGTCAACTGGTCGAAGTTGCCCCAGGCGCTGGGCGGTCTGCCGGATTTTGCCGGGCGCATCGTGATCGACGCCAACAACGCGATCGAAGTGCCCGGGTTCAAGGCCGTGGATCTCCAGGGCCGGGCTTCGACCGAGGTGTTCAGCGAGTGGGTGTCGGGCGCACGGGTGGTCAAGGCATTCAATCATCTGCTGGCGCGCCTGCTGGAGGCAGACCCGACGTCCGAAGGCGGCAAGCGGGTGCTGTTCCTGACCGGTGACGACGCGCAGGCACGGAGTGAAGTCGCGCGGTTGATCGAGCGCCTGGGCTTTTTCGGCGTGGACCTGGGTCCCTTGAGTGTCGGCGCACGCTTGACCCAGTTCCCGGGTGGCCCGCTGCCGGTGCTGAACCTGGTCAAGTTCGACTGAGGCCGCGCCGTGCTCAGCGATCCCAGTAGGGCACTTCGCCAAAACACTCGAGGAAGAAATCGATGACCGTGCGGACCTTCACCGACAGGCGTCGACTGCCCGGCCAGAGGATGGCGATCTGTTGCGGTTCGAGGCTGTTGGACGCCTGGTAATCCTTTAGCACCGGGACCAGCGTGCCGTTACGCACGGCTTCGCCGATCAACCACGACGGGAACATCACCAGCCCCAGGCCTTGTTCGGCGGCCTGGGTCAAGGTGTCGGCGTGGTTGCCGGTGATCGGGCCGCTGACGCTGTAGGGTGTCCAGGCCTGGCCCGGGCGGCGGAAGAACCAGCGCTGCTGACCGGTCACGCCCTTGTAGGCCAGGCACCGGTGGTGAACCAGGTCCTGGGGCTTGAGTGGTGCGCCGTGGCGGGCCAGATAGGTCGGGCTGGCGGCGATCTGGAAGCGATGGGGCGCGAGGATACGCGCCTGCATGCTCGAATCGTGCAGCGCACCGATGCGGAACAGCAGGTCGGCGCCTTCCTGCAGTGGGTCGACGTAGCTGTCGGTCTGCTGGATCTCCAGTTGCAGCTTCGGATAACGCTCGCATAGCTGCCCCAACCACGGTGTCAGGTGGCGCTGGCCAAACACCACCGGCGCATTGATCCGCACCAGTCCGGACGGCTCGCTGTGTTGCTCCTGCAGCGCCTGTTCGGCTTCCTCCAGTTGCACCAGCAGCAGCCGTGCATGATGCCCCAGCAGGCGGCCAGCCTCGGTGGGTGAAACGGCTCGGGTGTGGCGATAGAGCAACTGTTGGTTCAGGGCCTGTTCCATCAACTGGATCTGCCGGGAAATCGAGGACGGCGCCAAGCCTTCGCGCCGCGCGACTTCCGAAAAACTGCCGTGATCGAGCACGGCGACGAACAATCGCAATGCCTTGAAGCCCAGTTCATTGAGGCCGTGCATGGTGCGGGCTTTCCTGTGCGTGTTACGCAAAAGTGTTATCGGGATACTCACATTTATCGCACAGCGGCACCAGCCGATAATGCCGGCCCTCTTTCAAGTGAACAGGTCCTGATCATGCAAACATCTTCATTGAGCGAGGCCGTGCCGGTATCGACGCCCGCCAGACCCCGGACATTGTTGCGCTGGCTATTGCTGCCCCTGGTGATCCTGGCCGGCATGGGCTTGTCGGTGGAAGCTGGCCTGCTCGGGCCGCTCGGGGCCCAGGTCGGGCATCTGTGGGCCACGCTGAGCATCTTCGGCGTCGGTTCGGCGATTCTTTTCCTGCTGTTGTTGCTCAGTGGCCGGCAGCGAGGCCCAGCCTTGCATGAGTTGCCACGCTGGCAATTGATCGGCGGTTTCCTCGGTCCGATCTATGTGGTCGTGCTGACACTCGCCACGCCGCACATCGGCATCGCCATGACCATGGTCGCGATTCTCTCCGGCCAGGTGGGTAAAAGTGTCCTGATCGATCATTTCGGCTGGTTCGGCACGGCCCGCAAGCGGGTCAATGGCGAACGCTGGCTGGCGTTGGCCTTGATTGTCGTCGCCCTTGTCCTGATTGCCCGAGGTTGAACATGAACCTGTTTGTTTTGTTGTTGCTGGTCGTCGCGGCCGGTGCGGTGTTGAGTGTGCAGGCGGCTATCAACGGGCGCCTGGGCCAGACGGTCGGTGTGTTGCGCAGCAGCTTGCTGACGTTCACGGTGGGCACGGTGACCACCGGGCTGCTGATCGTGTTTTTTGAACCGGCCCACGGCTTGACGCTGTTGGACATGCCGAAATGGCAACTCAGCGGGGCCTTGTTCGGTGTGGTGTACATGATGGTGATGGTGGGCGCGGTGCCCAGGGTCGGCACGGCCGTGGCCACCGTGGCGGTGATCGTCGGGCAACTGGGCATGGGCATGCTGATCGACAACTTCGGTTGGCTGGGCAACCCGGCCATCGAATTGTCCGGCAGTCGAGTCCTCGCCATGGCCTGCCTGGCACTGGCGCTGGTGTTCATGTATCGCAGCAATACCCGTCAGGCCTGAACGGTTCAGTCGGGTTCCACGTTGAGTTGCAGACTGCCATCGGCCAGGCGTTCAGTGCTGCGGACGATGCCGCTCAGGCGCCGGCCCTCGGCGCTGAACACCACGATCTCGGCCTTGTCCAGGTCGTCCGGCATCGGCGGTTGAATGTGCAGCGCGAACCACACCGGCTTGTCCTCGTCGAGGCGCTGGACGTTGTATTGGCAGTCGATACTTTTGGTCTGGCGGCCGAACAGGGTGTCGAGACCGTAGTCCAGGTGAGTGCTGTCGGCGGCGGAGGGAGTGAGGGGCATCGGCGGTCTCCTGGGGGCGCGGTTGATGTTCAAATGATCCTGCCCGGGAGGGAAAATTCCATTGGCCGAGCCGTTGGGAACAGCCCAACCGGTTCCCTGTGGCGAGGGGATTTATCCCCGTTGGAGCGCGAAGCGGTCCTGAGTCCCGCTCATCAGGGCGGGGCAGACTTGGGGCCGCTTCGCGACCCAGCGGGGATAAATCCCCTCGCCACAAAGGATCCAGGCCTGAAAGATCAGTGCCCTGGCACGCCGTTCTTCCACTCCGACCAGTTCTTCACAATGTCCTGCACCAGCGGGTTGCCGGTGCGGAACAGGTTTTCCAGCGCCGGGACGAACGCGCCCTGGTCGGCGTACTTGAGCAGGTTATCCACTTCATTGCCACCGGGCTCGGGGCGGTCGAAGTCGGACCCGGCCCGCAGCACTGCCAGCCGGTTGATGTCCACCCGACCTTCACGGCTGGCTCGTAGCAGGGCCTCGTAAGTCGAGTTGTCTTCCTGTTGGGTCGTGCAGTAGACGCCTTTGTTGTCGGTGAGCAGGCGGGTCCAGACTTCGGCGCGCTCGCTCAGGCGCGTGCCGGAGAACCAGGTGTTGCCGGCCAGGGTGTCGCAGCGGGTCACCACCGGCGGCTGGTTGGCCGGGGCATACGGATACTTCAAGCGCCAGGCCGCCGATTCCTTGCTTTCGGTCAAGGTCACCTGCTGGCTGAGGGCAAAGGCCTTGGCTTGCAGGGCCGGGTTGAGTTCGAAGACTTCTGTCTTGTAGTCCAGCGGCGGCTTTTCGTTCGGCCCCTTGGTGTTGATGCCCAGGTAGCCGGTGGGCCAGTCCTTGGGCACATCCCGCGAATCCAGCTCCCACTGAGTACCGAACTCCACCAGGTAATGGGCCCAGGCGGTTGTGCCAAGTGTGCCGTGGTGCGGGTTGATACCGGCGATCCCGGCCACCAGGAAATAGCTCTTGCGCAGGTCGAAGGTCGGGGAGAGCGCCAGGGCCAGGGTCGAGGCCGCCGCGTTGGTCTGGCCCATGCCGGTGATCAGCAGGCAGACCCGTTCGGCATTGCAGCGGATCGTCGGGTACTCGGCGGACAGCCCCGGTACACGGATTTCATCCTTGAGTTGCAAGCGTTCGATCCAGTTCTGCGCTTCGGGGGCGAACATGGTGATCAGCATCACTTTGGGTTGAAGTGGCGGCGCGGCCCCGGCGCTTGCCGCGAAGAGTGCAGTACTTGCCAGGCCGATTGAAGCAAACAGGCGATTGATCATGTGTTCGTGACCTCCATGGATTCGAAAGGGTGCTGCGACGATGTGCTCAGAATTGATAGCCGACCCCGGCGTAATACCCCCACCCATCGGAGCGGGCGCGGAAGTTGCCATCGCCAAAGTTGAGTTCACTGCCATCCTGCCAGTTGCCGCCGTTGTGGAAGTAGCGGCCCACCAGAGTGAAGCGCACGTGGGTGAACGCGTACAGCAAGACATTGGTGGCGACCGTGGCGTTGGCGGTGCGGGCCGGGTTGTCCTTGTGCAGGTCCGAACCGAAGTCGAAGTTGGTGAAGCCAATGTACGTCAGCGAGGCACCATTGCTGAACTGGCTGATTGGCACGATGTACTTGAGTTGAGCGCGGTAGCCGTCCCAGGAATATTCATTGCTGGCGCCATAGTTTTCCCATTGATAACGGCCATAGAAGTTGGCCGACAAGTTGACCTTCGAGTGTGTGTCGATGTCGGTGCCCAGGCCGCTGTACAAGGTGTTCGCGCGATTGGCGCTGTTGCTGCCGTGGTCGTAGATCCAGTCGAACGCCACGTACCATTCCTTGAAGGGCCCGATGGCCAGGCTGCGGCCGGCCAGGTAGTCGATGGAAATCCGCGGCTCGTGTTCCATGAACACGGGTGAACCGTGGTCCCACACACCTTTGTCGTGACTGTTGCCAATGTTGAAAATCTTCGGAATGTCGACGTAGCCATAGAGTTCGAAAGGGCCCTTGCGTCCGAAGTATTCATATTCCAGATAGATATCGTCGACCGGTTGCGGGCCGAAGCTGATGTCTTTGCTGCCGATGAGCGTCAGGTCCTGGTTGTACCAGTCCGACAGGTAGGCGCCTTTCTTCGACGGGGTGGCTTCTGGACTGAGGGCTTCGCCTTGGGCGGACACCTCGGTGGGTTGGGCGTGGGTCGTGGCGCTGAGTAGTCCGGTAACGGCGGTCAGTAGCAGGGTGGCTGCCCATACGCCGGGCGTGGCGCGACACCGGGAAGTGAAGTGCATGGAAAGTCCTTGTTCGTGGGGGCCGAAGCCCGTGTTCCGTGATTGAAAAAAATCGTCGATCCGCTGAGGATGATCGAATGCGCAAACGTTTGCACATCTCATACCAATTTTATGCAGTGGCTTGAAAATCTTGGGATTGAGGCGATTTTCCTGTCCTTTTGGTCAGGCCTGGTGCGCCGAATGCTTCACGCCCGCCTGAAGCAGCACCAAAGTGTTGCACGGGCGAATGCTCGGCACGGCACTGAGTCGGCGGCGTTGCTGTTAGAATCGATCCACTTGATTGACCGGAGAGATGTCCATGAGCGAGCCGATTCGCCTGACCCAGTACAGCCACGGCGCCGGTTGCGGCTGCAAGATTTCGCCCCAAGTGCTGGAAGTGATCCTGGCCGGCAGTGGTGCGCAGAACCTCGATCCCAAGCTTTGGGTCGGCAATGCTTCTCGCGACGACGCTGCGGTGTATGCCATCGACGAAGAGCGTGGGGTGGTCTCGACCACCGATTTTTTCATGCCGATTGTCGATGATCCCTTCGATTTCGGCCGCATCGCCGCCACCAATGCCATCAGCGACATCTACGCCATGGGCGGTGATCCGCTGATGGCCATTGCGATTCTTGGCTGGCCGGTCAACGTATTGGCCCCGGAAATTGCCCGGGAAGTGATTCGCGGCGGCCGTTCCGTGTGTGACGAGGCCGGTATTCCCCTGGCGGGCGGGCATTCGATCGACGCGCCCGAGCCGATCTTCGGCCTGGCGGTCACGGGTCTGGTGCAAAAGCGTCATATGAAGCGCAACGACACGGCCACCGCCGGTTGCCGCCTGTACCTGACCAAACCCCTGGGCATCGGCATCCTCACCACGGCGGAAAAGAAAGGCAAGCTGCGCGCCGCCGATGTCGGCCTGGCCCGTGACTGGATGTGCACCCTCAATAAACCCGGCAGCCGCTTTGGCAAGCTCGATGGCGTGACGGCGATGACCGACGTCACCGGTTTCGGCCTGCTCGGGCACCTGGTGGAAATGGCCGACGGCAGCCAGTTGACCGCGCGCATCCGCTATGACGCGGTGCCGCGTCTGCCGGGCGTCGAATACTATCTGGACCTGGGCTGTGTGCCGGGCGGTACGCTGCGCAACTACGACAGCTACGCCAGCAAGGTCGGTCGGGTCCAGGAGTTGCACAAGCGAGTGCTGTGCGACCCGCAAACCAGCGGCGGCCTGTTGATTGCCGTCACCCCCGAAGGCGAGGACGAGTTCCTGCGGGTGGCCACTGAACTCGGCCTGGCGCTGGAGCCCATCGGCGAGTTGGTCGAGCGACAGCGTCATGCGGTCGAGGTGTCTTGATGAGCCATGACATCACCGATTACCGCAACATCTTCCTCCATGGCCGACCGATGATGGACACGCGCGCCCCAGTCGAATTCATCAAGGGCGCTTTCCCCGGCGTGGTCAATCTGCCGTTGATGACCGACAACGAACGGCAACGGGTCGGGACCTGCTACAAACAACAGGGGCAACAGGCCGCCATCGTCCTGGGGCACCAACTGGTGTCCGGTGAGACCAAGGCCCAGCGCATCCAGGCTTGGGCGGCGTTCGCCAAGGCCCATCCCGACGGTCTGCTGTATTGCTTTCGCGGCGGCTTGCGTTCGCAGATCGTCCAGCAATGGCTCAAGGACGAAGCGGGCATTGATTACCCTCGGGTCGGCGGTGGCTACAAGGCCATGCGCACGTTCTTGCTGGACACCGTCGAACAGGCGGTCGCCGAGTGCGACCTGGTGCTGCTGGGCGGCATGACCGGTACCGGCAAGACCGAAGTGCTGGGCCAACTGGGCAACAGCCTGGACCTGGAAGGGCATGCCAACCATCGCGGTTCGAGTTTCGGCAAACGCGCCACCGGCCAGCCTTCCAACATCGATTTTGAAAATCGCTTGGCCGTGGATGTGCTGAAAAAACGCGCCGCCGGCATCGAACAGTTTGTGCTGGAAGATGAGAGCCGTGCGGTCGGCAGCTGCGCCTTGCCACTGTCCTTGTACCAGCGCATGCAGCAGGTCCCGATGGTCTGGCTGGAAGACAGCCTGGAGCGTCGGGTCGAACGGATCCTGCAGGATTACGTCATTGACCTGTGTGCGGAGTTTGTGGCGGTACATGGCGACGAAGGTTTTTCGCTGTTTTCCGAGCGATTGCTGGCAAGCCTGGACAACATCCACAAACGCCTGGGTGGCGACCGTCACCGGCGCTTGAAGGACATCCTGGAAACAGCCCTGGCCGAGCAGGCCCACAGCGGTGCCGTCGACGTGCATCGCGGTTGGATCGAGGGTTTGCTGCGTGAGTATTACGACCCGATGTACGTGTTCCAGCGGGAAAAGAAGGGCTTGCGGATCGAGTTCTCGGGGGAGCAGGCGGCGGTGCTGGAGTATTTGCGCGAGCGGGCGGCCCGGGGAGGGTGACCTGTGGGAGCGAGCTTGCTCGCGATGGCGGCGACACAGCCACCCTTGAGGCAAGCTGACCCACCACCATCGCGAGCAAGCCCGCTCCCACACCGATGATCAGGTCGGGCAGGCTTCCTGGCCATTGTCCAAACCTTGCTTGTAGCTCTGGCTGGTGAGGCTGGCCTTGCCGTTGTGCCAGGTCAGGGTCAGCACATACAGCGAATCGAAGTCCCCGGATGCCCAGTCTTCGGTAATGGTCTGTTCCTTGCCCACCGCCTCACCGGCGACCTTGTTGATCAGCTCCGGCAGGTAGCCATGGGACCAGGCGGTATAGATGGTGGAGTTGTGGTACTTGTCGTGCAGCAACTCGTCAGCCAGGTCGCTGGTGTCGTTGGCTGAAAAACTGATGTTTACCGGCAGCCCGAGCTTGATGGCGCTGGGGCTGATGGTCATCAGCGGGCGAATATAGCTATAGGAATTGTCCAGCTCACCCTCTTCGACATTGCGGGTCGGGTTGGCCGCGAACACGTAGTCGGCCTTGCCGAATTTTTCCGGCAGCAGGGTGGCCAGGTCGATGGCGCGGTTGAGGCCCTGGCAGTTGAGCTGGCCCAGGCCACCGGCGGGTTTCTCGGCGTGGCGCAGGAACACCAGGGTCTGTACGCCGTCGGCTGGCTGGGCGCGGCTGACGCTGGATTCCAGCGACAGCACCAAGCCACAGACCACAAGCAGCGTCGGCAGCATCAGCCACGAACGGTGTTTGAAGCGTTTGGCGAAATTCAGTGGGTTCATCATCGAATAATAGTCTTCAGCACGCTTGAGTCAGGCTGACAAACCCCGGTACCGCGAAGCGCTTGGCCTCGGGTGTTTTCCCTGTCGTTACGCCTCGTTGGTTCTTCGCGGGCATTGCTCAGAGTCCCTTCGAGCGCTTTGGTTCGATTCCGGTGCACTGTAGCGATCTCCGTCAGGAGATGGGACGAACGTTAACGACAGGATGTTGCTGAATTAAGAAGGCACGACGTGAATTGTGTGACGGGCAGTGGTGTCGTCCCCAACATCTTGGATTATCCTCGGGGTTTCCTTCATTTCCGAGCCGACCCCATGCCCGACTTGACGCCATACCTCATCACCCAGAAATGGCCTGCCCAATACCCGGAGTGGATCCAGCTCTACTCCCTGCCAACGCCCAACGGCGTGAAGGTTTCGATCATGCTGGAAGAGATCGGCCTGCCGTACGAGCC
This sequence comes from Pseudomonas sp. NFIX10, assembly GCF_900111955.1. NCBI lineage: Bacteria > Pseudomonadati > Pseudomonadota > Gammaproteobacteria > Pseudomonadales > Pseudomonadaceae > Pseudomonas > Pseudomonas sp. NFIX10. Next base: position 75,229 of record NZ_FOKH01000016.1, read on the forward strand.
CCACAAAGTGGACTTCGCCAGCAACGACCAGCTGTCGCCCGAGTTCCTGTCCCTGAACCCCAACAACAAGATCCCGGCGATTCTCGATCCCCACGGGCCGGGGGACCAGCCGTTGGCATTGTTCGAGTCGGGGGCGATCCTGATCTATCTGGCGGACAAGAGCGGACAGTTGCTGGCCCAGGAGTCGGCGGCGCGCTACGAGACGATCCAGTGGCTGATGTTCCAGATGGGAGGGATCGGGCCCATGTTCGGGCAGTTGGGGTTCTTCAACAAGTTCGCCGGCAAGGACTACGAGGACAAGCGGCCACGGGATCGTTACGTCGAGGAAAGCAGGCGCCTGCTCAAGGTGCTCGATGGCCGTCTGCAAGGGCGGGACTGGATCATGGGCGAGCGCTACACCATTGCCGACATCGCCACGTTTCCCTGGGTGCGCAACTTGATCGGTTTTTATGAAGCCGGTGATTTGGTGGGTATCCGCAACTTCCCCAATGTGACGCGGGTATTGGAGCGCTTCCTGGCGCGACCGGCCGTGGCCCGTGGGTTGAAGATTCCGGAATGAGCAAGCCGACGACCCGCCGATTCGATTACAAGCAACTGGATGTGTTCAGCGATGTGCCGCTCAAGGGCAATCCGCTGGCGGTGGTGCTGGGGGCCGATGGGCTCAGTGACTCGCGCATGGCCGCTTTCGCCAACTGGACCAACCTCAGCGAAACCACGTTCCTGCTGGCGCCGCAGCACCCGGAAGCCGATTACCGGGTGCGTATTTTCACCACGTCCACCGAGTTGCCGTTTGCCGGGCATCCGACCCTGGGCAGTTGTCACGCCTGGCTGGAAGCCGGAGGCGTGCCCAAAGGGCAGGAGATCGTGCAGGAGTGCGGCGTCGGCCTGGTCAGGGTGCGCCGCAGCGATCATGGGTTGGCGTTCCTCGCGCCGCCCTTGCTCAAGTCCGGTCCGCTGGAGGCCGAGCTGCTGGAGCGGGTGTGCAAGGGGCTGGGGCTCGCAGCGCAGGCGATTGTCGAGGCGCAATGGGTCGATAACGGTGCCGGCTGGCTGGCGGTGATGCTCAAGGAGCGCCGGCAAGTCCTGACGCTTGAGCCGGATTACCAGCAGTTGCTGGACCTGGCCGTGGGCGTGATCGCACCCTGGGATCGGGCCGTGGATGGCGATGAGGCCCACTTCGAAGTGCGCGGCTTTATCGCCGGTGATGGCATGCCCGAGGATCCGGCCACCGGCAGCCTGAACGCCGGGCTCGCCCAATGGATGCTGGGCAAGGGGCTGGCGCCTGCGTCCTACGTGGTCAGCCAGGGGCTGACGATGGGCCGGGCCGGGCGGATTCATGTCGAGCAGTTGGGGGAAGAGGTCTGGATTGGTGGTGCCGTCGTGACGTGCATCAATGGCTCGTTGACCCTGTGAGGCGATTATTACCCGGCTGGTAACACTCTGTTTTCCAGCTGGCGTTTGTGCCCTGGCTGGCCTGGGCATAAGCTTCGTTCCCTGTGATCGAGCCGCATTTTTTGCCCAGGAGTCCCATGTCCAGCCAGTTCCCCGAAGCACGTCCACGCCGCCTGCGTCGCAATGCAAGCCTGCGCAGCCTGTTCCAGGAAACCGAGTTCACCTTGAACGATCTGGTGCTGCCGATTTTCGTCGAAGAAGAAATCGATGATTTTGTACCGATCAAGAGCATGCCCGGCGTGGTGCGCATTCCAGAGTCGAAGCTGGCCGGTGAGATCGAACGCTATGCCCGCGCTGGCATCAAGTCGGTGATGACCTTTGGTGTATCCCATCACCTGGACAACGAGGGCAGCGACACCTGGCGTGAGCGCGGCCTGGTGTCACGCATGGCCAGGATCTGCAAGGACGCGGTGCCGGAAATGATCGTGATGTCCGACACCTGCTTCTGTGAATACACCGACCATGGTCACTGCGGCGTGCTCCACGGCGGTGAAGTGGACAACGACCGGACCTTGATCAACCTGGGCAAGCAAGCCGTGGCGGCGGCCCGCGCCGGTGCCGATGTGATCGCGCCGTCGGCGGCCATGGACGGCCAGGTCCAGGCGATTCGCAGGGCTTTGGATGAAGCCGGTTTCAGCCAGACGGCGATCATGGCCTATTCCACCAAATTCGCCTCGGCGCTGTATGGGCCGTTCCGCGAGGCCGGCGGCAGCGCGCTGAAAGGTGACCGCAAGAGCTACCAGATGAACCCGATGAACCGCCGCGAAGCCCTGCGTGAATCCCTGCTCGATGAGCAGGAAGGTGCCGATGCGCTGATGGTCAAGCCGGCCGGTGCCTACCTCGACATCATCCGCGACATTCGCCAGGCTTCGAACCTGCCGCTGTCGGCTTACCAGGTCAGTGGCGAATACGCGATGATCAAGTTCGCCGCCCAGGCCGGCGCCATCGACGAAGCCCGTGTGGTACGCGAGAGCCTTGGCGCAATCAAGCGGGCGGGGGCAGACCTGATCTTCACCTACTTCGCCATGGACCTGGCGCTGAACGGGATCTGATCCCTGTGGGAGCGAGCTTGCTCGCGATAGCGATGGGTCAGCTTGCATCGAGGGTGACTGTGCCGCCGTCATCGCGAGCGAGCTCGCTCCCACATGG
>NZ_FOKH01000016.1:78054-79637 GCF_900111955.1 Pseudomonas sp. NFIX10
CTGTGCCGCCGTCATCGCGAGCGAGCTCGCTCCCACATTGGGCATGGCCCGCATCCACTTTTGATCGTATGGTTGCTCCGGAATAACGAACCCGATGGAGCACCATGCAATTCAACCTATTGATGATCAGCCTCGCGGCGTTGCTGGCCCTGGCCGGTTGCGGCAGCCGTCAGCTGCAGGAGCCCGAGCGCCCGCCCGCGGAGGTCAAGAAGCAGATCGTGCAGTTGTTGCCGGCCAAGACGGCGGATCGTGAAGGTTGGGCGACTGACATTTACGTGGCCTTTGCGGCCCAGCAGATTCCGTCCACGACGCAGAATATCTGCGCGGTCCTGGCGGTGACCGAGCAGGAGTCGACGTTCCAGGCCGACCCGCCGGTGCCGGGGCTGGGCAAGATCGCGCGTCAGGAGATCAACCGCCGTGCGGCGAAGGTGCACATTCCGGAGCTGTTGGTCAGCGGCGCGCTCCAGGTGCGTTCGCCCAATGGCAAAAGCTACAGCGATCGGCTCGACGCGGCCCGTAGCGAGAAAGAGCTGAGCGGGATTTTCGATGATTTCATCGGCATGGTGCCGCTGGGCAAGACCCTGTTCGGCGGTTTCAATCCGGTGCACACGGGTGGGCCGATGCAGGTCAGTATCGCGTTTGCCCAGGCCCACGCGCGGGATTATCCCTACCCGGTGGATGGCTCGATTCGTCGCGAAGTGTTCAGTCGCCGTGGCGGGATGTATTTCGGTATCGCGCATTTGCTGGGCTATCCGGTGAACTATACCGAGCCGTTGTATCGTTTCGCCGATTTCAATGCCGGCTGGTACGCCAGTCGCAACGCGGCTTTCCAGCATGCGGTGAGTGTCGCGTCAGGCATTTCCCTGGCGCTGGATGGCGATCTGGTTGCCCATGATTCAATCATGCCGGGCAGCACGGAGCTGGCGGTACGCACGCTGGGCAAGTCGTTGGGAATGCGCAACCCGACCATTCGCGATCAATTGGAGCAGGGCGACAGCCTGGCGTTCGAGGACAGCAAGCTCTACAAGCGTGTGTTCGAACTGGCTGAGCGGGCCGAGGGCAAGCCGTTGCCGCGGGCGGTATTGCCGGGGATCGTGCTCAAGAGCCCGAAAATCACGCGCAAGCTGACCACGGCGTGGTTTGCCAAGCGGGTGGATGAGCGTTATCAGCGCTGCATGGCGCGGGCGGCGGGGCGCTAGCCAGGCGTTGAGGCATGAAAAAGCCCGGCGGATGAGGCCGGGCTTTTATTGTGATGGGCTTGGTTTGGGAGTGTTCGGCAACGGTGTGTCGGGTGAACTGCGCAGCGGCTGCGTGAAGGTTGCGGCCGCTGCGCGCCCGAGCGGGAGCAAGCTCCCTCGCCACGGGGTGTGTTGCACATGACTTGCGATATTTCCAGGCATTGCGGTCAAGCAACTCATGCGCGGTTTTCGATCAGACGATCGGCGCCACCTTCGGCAACACGACGTTCCAGCAGGCGATCAGAGCCATCTTCAGCGACGCGGTTTTCGATCAGGCGATCGGAGCCACCTTCGGCGACGCGGCGTTCCAGCAGGCGATCGGCACCGCCTTCAGCGACGCGGTTT
>NZ_FOKH01000016.1:79802-149666 GCF_900111955.1 Pseudomonas sp. NFIX10
CGTTCCAGCAGGCGATCGGCACCGCCTTCAGCGACGCGGTTTTCGATCAGGCGATCAGAACCGCCTTCGGCGACGACGGGTTGCGAGGAGGCGGCAAATACATTGGCGGCCAGTACGGAGAAAGCGAGGCTGAGGATGACTTGGCGTTTCATGATGGTGTGCTCCGGGGGTGCAGTGGTTTGTGTGGGGCCATTGTTGTCCCGGGCGATCATCAAGAGAACTTCATTGGCATGATGGTGAACATCGACGGCAGTGATAGCTCGTCAGTCCCATCGATGTCGGTTGATCCAGCGAAGCTGAGCCACAGCGTGCGCGTCGTCCTCCGGGTGGAACACCGTCAGGTTTGTGGGCTCTACCGGGTAACCCACAGGCAGGAGGCAAGTTCATGTATCAGTTATTCGGTCACAGGCAATCCGGCTCCGCGGCGGTGGAGATTGCCCTGGATCTTTGTGATGTGGCGTATCGGCGGGTCGATGCCTATTCGACCCAGGACAGCGATGCCGCAAAAGCGCTCGAGGCACTCAACCCTCAGAAGCAGGTCCCGACCTTGCAGTTGCCGGACGGCTCGGTGCTGACCGAAGCGGCGGCGATCCTGATTCACCTCGGGCTAACCTTTCCGGCCTCGAAGCTGCTCCCCGATGACCCAACCCAGCGTGCGCAAGCCATACGGGGACTGGTCTATATCGCAGCCAATTGCTACACGCCCATCGGCATCATCGATTTTCCGGAACGCTGGTTGGACGATGCGGATGAAGCGACTCGGCAGCGCTTGGTAGCGGGCACCCAGCAACGGCTTTACCGCAACTGGGCGCTATTTGCCGATCAGTTCCCGGCCCAACCTTTCCTTGGTGGTGCCGAGCCGGGGGCGATGGATATCCTGGCGGCCGTGATCACGAAGTGGAGAAACACGCGGGAGGCAATGCTCAACGCCCGTCCGGCGTTCTACGGATTGTTGGAGCGCATCGACCACCATCCGCGTGTCGCACCGATGCTGTCGTTGCATTGGCCTTCGTAGGCGCTGCCGAGCGAAGCGAGGCTGCGATCTTTCCCTGACCCTTGAATCTCGAGATCGCCGCCTTCGGCAGCGCCTACAGGTCAAGGACACGCCTTGCGTACAGCCGCCTGCTCAACCAAGTCGATAAATTGCTGGACGTTATGCTGATGCGCCGTCACCAATTCGTCGATACTGGCCCCCGCCGGCGTTTGCAGGCTGCTGCGACAGGTGAGGGGGCGGGTATCGCCACCCAGGTTACGCAGGCGCCATTGCACGTCCATGCGGGCATAGCGGCCGGGGATCGAGTCAAAGCGCTGCACGTCCACCCGCAGCGATGATTTCGGCGCGCCAGGGTTGTTCAGTTGTTCGTCCAAGGTGCTGTGCAGTTCATCTGCCAGGCTGGCGCCCCACCATTCGGTTTCCAGGATCGCTAACCCGCTGTTGCCCTGGCGAATGACCATTTGGGTGCGATCCACCTGGGGTGGGACGCTCACCTGTTCGATCCGGATGTCCACGCCGGCGCGTGACGGGCCTTTCGGCTGAGCCGGGCTCAGGGTGTGGTAATGAATCGGATCGCTGCGACAGGCACCGAGCAGCAGTGCCACGGCGACCAGGGTGAATTTCAGCGTCAGTGGCATGGGACGGGCTCCTGTACTCATTCTTTCACCGGCAATGTGAGGTTCTGTGCCGGTGCGTCCTTGGGACGACCGCGAAGCAGCGACTCGGGATGGCGGCTCAGGTAGTCCGACAGCTCGCGCAGCGAGCGCGACATGCGCCCCAGGTCGTCCAGGGTCTGGGTCAGTTGCTCGCGCTGCGGTGAATCTTCGGCCAGGGTCGAGTTGGCCGATTGCAAGGTCTTGCTGACGTCTTGCAAGGTGTGTTGCACGCCTGGCAGGGTCTTGCTGTTGAACTGGGCCAGGCCTTTGCGCAGCTCCACCAGATTGCCATCCAGGTTGCCGGCGATACTCTCCAGTGGCAGCTTGTTGATTCGCTCGACCATCGTCTGCAGTTGTTCCTGCAATTGCTGGAGGCTGCCCGGGAGGGTCGGGATACGCACGGGGCGGGCGCTGGGGTCGAAGGCCACTTTTTCGGCCTTGGGGTAGAAGTCCAGCGAAATGTACAACTGCCCGGTCAGCAGGTTGCCGCTACGGGCCTGGGCACGCAGGCCGCGCTCGACGAAGCTGCCGATCAGGCGGGCACCGGCGGCTTCGTCTTCAGGATCGTGGTTGAGCGACTTGAGCAGTTTTTCATGGGCCTTTCCCAGGCGCTGAGGGTAGATCACTAGGCCGACGTTGATCGGAAAGCTGCGCTGCTTCTCATCGAAATCGAGGTTGATGGCCACCACCCTGCCGACTTCCACGCCGAGGAACTCTACCGGCGCACCGACGCGCAACCCGCGCAGGGCCTGGTCGAAACGCAAGGCCAGGTATTGGCCCTTGCCATCGGGCGGGGCGAGGGCGCTCTGCTGGTCGGCAAACAGTTCGAAGGTCTTGTCTTCGCTGGCGGCGGTGTCGTTGGGGCTGTACTCCGGTGCCCGGAACGCGATGCCGCCCAGCAGCAGAGCCGAGAGCGATTCGGTCTTGACGGCGAAACCATTGGCGCCGACGTTCACGTCCACGCCGCTGACGTTCCAGAACCGGGTGTTTTCGGTGACATACACATCGTTGGGCGCGTTGATGAACACGTCGATGTTGACGCCTTTGCCGTCGGCGTCCAAGGCGTAGGACACCACCTGGCCCACCGGGATCTTGCGCAGGTACACCGGCGAGCCGATGTCCAGCGAACCGAGGTCCTGGGCGTGCAGGGTGAAGCGCTTGCCCGGTTCGCCATACGTGATCGGCGGCGGGTTCTCCAGCCCTGTGAAGGATTTGGCGCGTACTTTCGACTGGCCGGCGTCGGCACCGATGAAATCACCGGACAGCAGCGTGTCGATCCCCGAGATCCCGCCGGCCCCGATGCGCGGCCGTACGACCCAGAACACCGAATCTTCGTGGGTGAAGGTGTCGGCGGTCTTGGCGAGCTTGACCGTGGCGGTGACGTTCTTCTGGTCCTGGCTCAGTTGCACGTCGGTGACCTGGCCGATGACCACGTTGCGGTATTTCACCTGGGTCTTGTTGGCGGTCAGGCCCTGGCCGGTCTTGAAGGTGATGGTGATGGTCGGACCTTGCTGCAGCCAGTTGTGGACCACCAGGGAAACACCCACCAGCACCGCGATGATCGGCACGATCCATACCAGCGACACCGTCCAGCGGCGGGTGGTGACGTGGGCCCGGCCGGGGACGGGTTGTTGCCCGTCAGTGGCTTGCGACTTCATCCAGGACCTCCTCGGATGGTTGAGTGTCCCAGATCAGTCGGGGGTCGAAACTCATGGCCGACAGCATGGTGAACAGCACCACGAGGCCGAAGAACAGGATACCCGGTCGTGGCTCGATATCGCTCAGTGCCTGGAACTTGACCAGGGCGGCCACCAGGGCCACTACCAGCACATCGAGCATCGACCAATAGCCGATGACTTCCACCAGCCGGTACAGCTTCGCCCGCTGGACCTGGGCCCAGGTACTGCGTCGTTGTACGGTCACCAGCAGCAGCGTCAGTACCACGAACTTGATGCCGGGCACCGCGATGCTGGCGATGAAGATAATCAGCGCGATGTCCCAGGCGCCGCTTTGCCAGAATTCGATGACACCGCTGATGATGGTGCTGTCGGCGCCTTCGCCGAGCATCCGGGTGTTCATCACCGGTAGCAGGTTGGCCGGGATATAGAACACCAGCGCCGCGAGCATGTAGGCCCAGGTGCGGGTGATGGCGTCGGGTTTGCGGCGGTGCAGGGCGGCGTCGCAACGCGGGCAGGTCTGGGGGCCGTCGGCCATGTCGCAGGCCAGGCCGCAACTGTGGCACAGGCACAGGTCCAGGTCGCGGGCCTCTGGCGGGGTGTCCCGCGGCTGGCCGTTCATGGGGTGTCCCACAGGTCGCGGACATCGCGCCCGGCAATACGGATCATCAGCAGGCTCAAGGCCGCCAGGGCGAACAGGCCGATACCCGGGAGCACATCCAGCAGGCCGGCGAGCTTGATCACCGCCACCAGCACGCCCAGCAGGCACACCTCCAGCATGCTCCAGGGGCGCAGGGTTTCCAGGCTGCGCATGCACAGGCTGAACCCTGGCGCCCGCCGCTGGAGGTAGGCATGGCCCAGTACCCAGAGCAGCAGCGCCAGTTGGAAGACCGGTGCAACGATGATCGCCACCGCTGTCACCAGGGCGATGAAGGTGATGGGGCCCTGGCTCAGCGCCACGATGGAATCCCACAACGTCGCGCTGTTGCTCAGGCCCTGGAGACGGATGCTCATCACCGGGTAGAGGTTGGCGAAAGCCCACAGCACCGCGGCCGTCACGCTCAAGGCCAGGCGCTGTTCAACGGTCAGGCCGTTGTAGCGCTGGATCACCGCGTGGCAGCGCACGCACGTGGCCTTTTGATGCGGAGCGAGCACAACCGGCTCGTACACCGCATCGCAATGTTCACAAATGATCAGTCGGTCGGTGACGGCCATCGGGATGCTCGCAGGAACAACCCCTTCAATATATGAAGTGTGTTGGGAATGAGCAACCCGATGGAAAGGATCATTCGCCGCGAATGTATTGCTCCAGTTGTCGGATCAGGTCGGCCTGTTCGGCGATGGCTTCCTTGACCAGGTCGCCAATGGACAGCAGCCCGACGAGCTTGCCGTCTTCCACCACCGGCAAATGTCGCAAGTGCTTGTCGGTCATGATGCTCAGGCAGGTCTCGACATTCTGGTGCGGGTCGATGGTGATCACGGGGGATACCATGATGTCGCTCACTTTCGTGCCCACGGATGAGCGACCGTGCAGGACCATTTTGCGTGCATAGTCGCGCTCGCTGATGATCCCCAGCACTTTTTCGTCCTTCACCACCAGCAAGGCGCCGACGTTCTTCTCGGCCATGCGCATCAGGGCCTGCAATACCATGTCGTCCGGTGAGATGGTGTGCACTTGCTGGTTCTTATCGTCTTTTAGCCGGAGCAACTGCGCGACGGTTTTCATGGGGACGCCTCGGGTCGGGGTGTTGTTTTTGCTGGTTGTTAAAGCATCGTAGACCCAACGGCGCAGAGCAAGCGGTAAAGCGGCGGCCAATCGTCAAAAAACGTCATTGTCCGGGAAATTACCACCCATCCCGTGGTCAGGCGCTGTTGTGGCGAGGGGATAAATCCCCTCGCCACAGGTAGAATCGTCGCCTACGTAAAATTCGAGGTTTCAGCGGTGGATTTACAGCAGGGCTTCGTCCTGACCCGGCATTGGCGCGACACTCCGGCCGGCACCGAAGTCGAGTTCTGGCTGGCGACCGATGCCGGTCCCCGGCGCGTGCGCCTGCCGGTGCAGACGTCGGTGGCCTTCGTGCCACAGATCCAGCGCGGCCAGCTCGAAGCCTTGCTGCAAGGGGAGAAGGAGGTAGAACTACGTCCCCTGGAGCTGCTGGATTTCGAGCATCGCCCGGTGCTGGGCCTGTATTGCCAGCAACACGCCCAACTGATGCGCCTGGACGGCACCTTGCGCCGCGCCGGTGTGGAGGTGTTCGAAGCGGACATCCGGCCACCGGAGCGCTACCTGATGGAGCGCTTCATCACCGCCCCGGTGTGGTTCGGCGGTGCGCCGGCCGCCGACGGCCTGCTGGCGGATGCCCAGATGAAACCGGCGCCCGACTACCGTCCATCGTTGCGCCTGGTGTCCCTGGACATCGAAACCACCGCCCAGGGCGATTTGTATTCCATCGCCCTGGAAGGCTGCGGCGAGCGCCAGGTCTATATGCTCGGGCCACCTAATGGCGACGATAGCGGCGTGGATTTCCAGCTGGAATACTGCGAATCGCGCACGCTGCTGCTGAAGAAACTCAACGACTGGTTCGCCCGTTTCGACCCCGACGCGATCATTGGCTGGAACCTGGTGCAATTCGACCTGCGGGTGCTGCATGAACATGCCCGGCGGCTGGCGGTGCCGTTGCGCCTGGGGCGCGGTGGCGAAGAAATGCAATGGCGCGAGCACGGCGCGCGCAACAACCACTTTTTCGCCTCGGCGGCCGGTCGGCTGATCATCGACGGGATCGAGTCCCTGCGCTCGGCGACCTGGAGCTTCCCGTCGTTCAGCCTGGAAAATGTCGCCCAGACGCTGCTGGGGGAGGGCAAGTCCATCGACAACCCGTACCAGCGCATGGACGAGATCAACCGCATGTTCGCCGAGGACAAACCGGCCCTGGCCCGCTACAACCTCAAGGACTGCGAGCTGGTGACGCGGATCTTCGCCAAGACCGAGCTGCTCAAGTTCCTGCTGGAGCGGGCCAGCGTCACCGGCCTGCCAGCGGACCGCAGCGGCGGTTCGGTGGCGGCCTTCACGCACCTGTACATGCCGCTGATGCACCGCCAGGGTTTTGTCGCCCCCAATCTCGGCCAGCGTCCGCCCGAGGCCAGCCCGGGTGGTTTTGTCATGGATTCCCAGCCGGGGCTCTACGAGTCGGTGCTGGTGCTGGACTACAAGAGCCTGTATCCGTCGATCATCCGCACCTTCCTGATCGACCCGGTGGGCTTGATCGAAGGGCTGCGTCACCCGGATGACCGCGAGTCGGTGCCGGGTTTTCGCGGGGCACGCTTCTCCCGTTCTCGACATTGCCTGCCGGCCATCGTCGCGCGGGTCTCCGAAGGCCGGGAGACCGCCAAGCGCGAACACAATGCGCCGCTGTCCCAAGCGTTGAAAATCATCATGAACGCCTTTTATGGCGTGCTCGGCTCCAGTGGTTGTCGCTTCTTCGATCCGCGCCTGGCCTCGTCCATCACCCTGCGTGGCCACCAGATCATGCAGCGTACCCGCCAGTTGATCGAAGCCCAGGGCCATGTGGTGATCTATGGCGATACCGACTCCACGTTCGTCTGGTTGCGTCGTGCCCATGGCCAGGAGGAAGCGGCCAGGATCGGTCGCGAGTTGGTGGCACACGTCAACCAATGGTGGCGCGAGCAGGTGCGTGCCGAGTTCGGGTTGGAGAGCGCGCTGGAGCTGCAGTTCGAAACGCACTTCACGCGCTTTCTGATGCCGACCATCCGGGGGGCCGAGGAGGGCAGCAAGAAACGCTACGCCGGGCTGGTGACCCGCGCCGACGGCAGCGATGAAATCGTCTACAAAGGCCTGGAAACCGTGCGTACCGACTGGTCACCGCTGGCCCGGCAGTTCCAGCAGGAATTGTACGGGCGGATCTTCCACCGCGAGCCCTACCAGGCGTATGTGCGCGATTATGTGCGGCAGACCCTGGCCGGTGCATTCGACGATCGGCTGGTCTACCGCAAGCGCCTGCGACGGCCGCTGGAAGATTACGAGCGCAACGTCCCACCTCACGTGCGGGCCGCGCGGCTGGCCGATGAGTTCAACCAGCGCCAGGGCCGTCCGCGGCAATACCAGAATGGCGGCTGGATCAGCTACGTCATCACGGTCGCCGGCCCCGAGCCGCTGGAAATTCGCAGTGCGCCAATCGATTACGACCACTACGTGACCAAACAACTGCAGCCGGTGGCGGATGCGATCCTGCCGTTTGTGGATGATGATTTTTCGACGTTGGTGGGGGGGCAGATGGGGTTGTTCTGAGATGTCCGTGTATTCCTGCAGAACGCTTTGGACCGGGGACATGGTGGACTGTGGCGAGGGGATTTATCCCCGTTGGGGCGCGCAGCGGCCCCTGAGATTTCGCGGTACCGATAAAGTTGCGAGCGCTGCGCACTCGAGCGGGGATAAATCCCCTCGCCACAAATCAGTGTGCTCCCGATGGTCCGTATTTAGGCGTCAGACCATCGCCAACCGCTGCTTGCCCTGGGGCGGGGGAAATATCAGGTCCAGGGCGGCCAGGTCCTGAGGCTCGAGCCTGAGGTTCGCCGCTTCGGCATTCAGGCGCACATGTTCAGGTTTTACAGCCTTGGGGATGGCGATCACATTGTCCTGGCGCAGCAACCAGGCCAGTGCGATCTGCGCGGGTGTTGCCCGATGGCGTTCGGCGATTTTCCCCAAGGTGTGATCCTTGAGCAGGTGCCCGCCCTGGCCGACCGGGCAGTAAGCCATGATCGGCATGCGCCGTTGCTGGCACCAGGGCAGCAGGTCGAATTCGATGCCGCGTTCCTGCAGGTTGTACAGCACTTGGTTGGTGGCGCAGGCCGGCGAGGCCAGCTCCTCGAGGTCATCGACGTCAAAGTTCGACACACCCCAATGGCCGATCTTGCCTTCTTCGCGCAGGCGTTCGAACGCTTCGACGGTTTCTGCCAACGGGTACTGCCCGCGCCAGTGCAACAGATAAAGGTCGATGTAATCGGTGTCGAGCCGGCGCAAACTGCGTTCGCAGGCCAGGGGGATGCCTTTGCGACTGGCGTTGTGGGGATAGACCTTGCTCACCAGGAACACCTGGTCGCGCAGGCCGGTGATCGCTTCGCCAACGACGGTCTCGGCACCGCCTTCGGCATACATCTCGGCCGTGTCGATCAGGGTCATGCCCAGTTCGATCCCCAACCGCAGGGCCGCTACTTCTTTCTTGTGATGGGACGGTTCCTCACCCATGTGCCAAGTGCCTTGGCCGATTACCGGTACGGACACACCCGCCAATTCCAGCGTCCTCATGTCTATCTCCTGTTTTTTGCTTTGACATGTGGCAGCAGGATAGACCAAGCGTTCCCGCATGGATCGTTCCCATGCTCTGCGCGAGCCCGCAGCATCCGAACTCAACACCAACCCGTGGGAGCGAGCTTGCTCGCGAAGGCGTCGGCCCATCCAGCAGCATCACACGCAGACACACCGCTATCGCGAGCAAGCTCGCTCCCACAAGAGCATGGGAACGATTCGGCGGAGAGTTACTTCGCGGAGAATTTCAATACCATGGTCTGGGTGTAGGTCTGGCCCGGATCAAGCCGTGTCGAAGGGAAGTTCGGCTGGTTTGGCGAGTCGGGGTAGTGCTGGGTTTCCAGGGTGAACGCGCCCCAATGTGGATAGACCTTGCCTTGCTTGCCCTTGACGGTGCCATCGAGGAAGTTGCTGGTGTAGAACTGCACGCCAGGCTCGGTGGTGTACAGCTGCAGGCGTCGTCCGGACTCCGTGTCATACACCTCGGCGGCCAGTTTTTTCACATCGCCCTTGGCGTCCAGTGCCCAGTTGAAGTCGAAGCCGCCTTGTTTCGGTTCGGCGAACTTGAGCTGTGGGTGATCAGCCTTGATATGGGTGCCGATGGCGGTGGGTTGGGTGAAATCCATCGGTGTACCGGCCACCGGGGCCAGCTCGCCGGTGGGAATGAGTTTACCGGTGACCGGCGTGTAGTGGGCCGCGTGCAGGGTCGCGACCTGCTCGAGTATGTCGCCGTTTCCCGCGCCGGCCAGGTTGAAATAGCTGTGGTTGGTCAGGTTCAGCACCGTGGGCTTGTCGGTGGTGGCCTTGTACTCGATGCGCAACTCGTTCTGTTCGTTGAGGCTGTAGGTGACGTCGGTTTTCAGCGCACCGGGAAAGCCCATCTCGCCATCGGGTGACAGGTAGGTCAGGGTGACGCCCACCGAGTCCTTGGCATTATGGGGTTGGGCCTTCCAGACACGCTTGTCGAACCCTTGCGGCCCGCCGTGCAAGGAATTGCCATGGTCGTTCTGCGGCACTTGGTAACGCTTGCCGTCCAGCTCGAAAGCGCCGTCGGCCAGGCGATTGCCGAAACGGCCGATGGTCGCGCCGAAATACACGCTGCCATTCTTCTGGTAACCCTGCACATCGTCGAAACCGAGCACGATGTCGGCGACCTTGCCGTTTTTGTCCGGCACGCTCAATGACTGGAGGATGCCGCCATAGGTGATGACCGTGGCTTCCATGCCATGACTGTTGCGCAGTACAAATTTTTCCACCGCCGTGCCGTCGTCGGTCTTGCCGAACGCACCGCGTTCATTGGTCAGGCCGGCAGCCTGGGAAGCCGAGGTGGCGATCATCAGAGACACTCCGAGGGCCGTGAGCAGTTGTTTTGATTCAAACATGGTGACCTTCCTTCCTGTTGTTTTGTTGTTGTTTTAACGCGGTTCGAGTCCGTTACTGGTCGGACAGCGATGAAGGCTTTTGTATCTAGTAGTCTTTCTATTTGAGGGATGGAAAGGGATTTATAGCCATAAATGAAGATTTATCAATTAAAAAGTAAGACTAATTAGGCAAAAAAGGCTTCGCCAAAGGTCGAGGATTTCTCCGGGCACTGCACTTTTGCGATTTTTTCCGCTCTATCCATGGCCTGGAAGCGGCGACCCCCATCGCTTCCCCTGCCCAGATTGAGACTCGATGGCCGGTGTTTTTTCTTCTGTGACGAGGTTGCGCCGTGCCTGCATGGCAGGGTTGCTCGGTGTGGCGATGCTGTTCAGCGGTGGCTGCAGCCATCAACAGGGGCAGGACATGGTCACCCAGTTCAGCAATGCCAAGCCCCAGGAGTTCTTGCAGACCAGTGTCGACCGCATGGCGACGCTGGCCATGCGTGACAACCTGCAAAGCCTCTACCTGCTGATGAGCAAGCTTTACCTGCGCAACCCCGAGGAACTGCGCAAATCCGGCTTTCTTGACGCCCGCACCGCGGAAAAACAGGTGCGCATGGCCATCGAGCAGCAACAACCCTTGCCGACCCTGGGTGGCAAGAAGGACCTGGCCGCCCTGAGCTACGCCATGAGCCCGGAGTTTCTCGGTGATCGGGTCGGGGCGTTCATCTATGCCATCGGCAGCATGCTGGTCACCGCTCATGGCAATCGCCTCGAGTTCTACATGACCGACACCATCGACCCGCGTTTTGTCAGCAATGCGGCGCGCAACATCGAAAAAGCCACCTGGCTGCTTAGCCAGCGGCAGAACAAGGACGGCAAGCCGATGCTGTTTTCCAATGAGATTTCGGAGGAGGGCAGCAACCTGAGTTTCGCCGTCGAGTTCGGGAAAATTGTCGCCCGTTTGGATCTGCTGACCCAGATGCTCGACGAGCGCTACCGGCGTATCGGTTTGAATTATGCCCAGAGCCTGCTGTTCCTCAACTTCCTGCCCGTTCAATAATCAGAGGCGAAAAGGGAATAAATATAGATCATATCGATATATAGGGTTATAAGAAAAATCGCTATGCTCGCGGCCAGATTTTTCATGCGGTCGTGTTGAGACGGGTTTAATGGATTTCGGTAATGTCGGTTTAGTCGTTGCGGGCCTGGTGGTCGGCTTCATCGTTGGAATGACCGGCGTCGGTGGTGGTTCGCTGATGACCCCGATCCTGTTGTGGTTTGGTATCAACCCGGCGACGGCGGTGGGTACGGACCTGCTGTATGCGGCCATTACCAAGTCTGGCGGCGTGTTGGTCCATGCCAAGAACCGCAACATCGACTGGGCCATCACCGGCTGGTTGACGTTGGGCAGCGTGCCGGCGGTCGGCTTGACCTTGTGGTTCCTCAGCAGCCTGCACAGCTCGCCCGACGCCATGAACGCGGTGATCAAGCAAGCCTTGGGCTTCGTGTTGTTCGCCACCGCCCTGGCAATCCTGTTCAAGAAGCGTCTGCTGCAATTTGCCCACGACCGCGCCGGCGGTCACTACAACCCCTCTGGCACGCGTCTCAATGTGCTGACGGTCATCACCGGTCTCGTGCTGGGGACGATGGTCGCGTTGACGTCCATTGGCGCCGGCGCCCTGGGCACCGTCGCGCTGTTCATCCTCTACCCGTTCCTGGTCACCAAGCGCCTGGTGGGCACCGAGATCGCCCACGCCGTGCCGCTGACCCTGGTCGCTGGCCTGGGCCATGCGAGCATGGGCAACATGGACTGGCACATCCTGGGTTTCCTGCTGGTCGGTTCGTTGCCGGGGATCTACCTGGGCAGTCATTTGTCGGGGCGTATCTCCGACGAGCTGTTGCGTCCCTGCCTGGCGGTGATGCTGGCGATGATCGGGTTCAAGCTGGCGTTCTAGAACGATCACCCCGATTCAATGTGGGAGCGAGCTTGCTCGCGATAGCGATCGAACCGTCGACTTCGATGTTGACTGTCATGCCGCTATCGCGAGCAAGCTCGCTCCCACAGTGGTTCCCGTTCCAACTCTCGCGCTGCGCTCTCCTTACGGTTGCGCAATGATCCCCCTGGCCTAAGCTTCAAGGCAGGCAGGCGCAGTATTGAGCGACTCTCGCGGAACAATCGCCGCCCTGTGCAATCAGTACAGCGTAAATATCAAAAGGAGAGGCGCATGCTCATTCGGTCGTTGACCTTCGCTACCTTGCTGGCCATCGCCGGCCCCCTGTTCGCTGCCGATGGCGACTCACCCCTGGTGGCGGATGCAGGCAAGGCTCGTCCCCTGATCGTCATCGCGCCGAGTACGGTCGACCCGGCCTGGGTCAGCCTGAAAAAGGCCTTGGATGAACCGGCGGGCAAGCAGGGGTTTTCCGAGCGCAACATGGTGCTCTACACCGTGCTCAATACCATTGGGCAGCGCGATGGCAAGGACCTGGACCCGCAAAGCACCATGGCGCTGATCCGCTCCCTCAAGCTGGGCGCCGGGGCCCAGACCAAGATCATCCTGGTGGGCAAGGACGGGGAAAAGAAGCTTGAACATTCCGGGGCGATCGAATTGAAAGACCTCTTCGACACCGTCGATAAACTCCCCGCCGCGGAAAAAGAAGCGACGCCCCCGGCGCCACCTCCCGCTCCGGAGCCCGCACCGGCCAAGGATGCGAAAGGCACCAAGCCTGGCAAGGCAACCAAGCCGGCGGGGCCGCCGAAACAGCTGGATGATTGATTTCCAGTAACGACGAGCGAGGGAGCTTGCTCCCGCTGGGTTGCGCTATGTAGGAGCTGACGAGTGCAACGAGGCTGCGATCTTGTTCCAGGCAATTGAGTCGGAAGTGAATGATCAAAAGATCAAAAGATCGCAGCCTTCGGCAGCTCCTACAGGCTATTGGCCATCCATTGCCATCAGGATCCGGTGCGCCGCCTTCACCCGTTCCTCGATCGGGTAGTTCCTGTTGGCAAGCAGGACGATCCCCATGTTCTTCCCGGGCACGAACGCTGCGTACGCGCCGAAACCGTTGGTGGATCCGGTCTTGTTGACCCAGGCGCCGTCCGGCGCCGGACGGGGCGGGTCGAGAGATTCGGCTTTTTGTGGGGCCAGGGCCATCTGCGGTGTGTTGCCAGCGAGCAGGTCGTCCAAGGTGAACGGGCCGGGGTAGAACTCCCAGCCCAGCCCTTGATTCATCCCGCCCACCTTGTAGAAACCCGTATGCGTCGTAGCGATGGCTTGCTTCAGGTCCGTGTCCAGTTTTTCAGGTCGCAGGTTGGCCTCGACGAAACGAATCAGGTCCGTTGAACTGATCTTGACCCCGTAGGCTTCGGAATCCAATGCGCCGGCGCCGACTCGCACAGGCTTGCCGTCCTTTGCATAGCCTTGGGCGTATCGGCCCATCTGATCCTGCGGCACCCGCACGTAGCTGTGCTTGAGGCCCAACCCTGGCATCAGCGTGCGCTCCATCACCTCGTCAAATGGCTGGCCCAGGCTGCGGGCCGCCAGATAGCCGAACAGGCCGATGCTCGGGTTTGAGTAGAGCCGCTGGGTGCCGGCCGGGTAGAGCGGTTTCCAGTTCTTGTAGTAGCTGAACATCCGGTCCGGATGATCCGCTTCGTCGGGAAACTGCAGCGGCAGGCCGCCGGCGGTGTAGGTGGCAAGGTCGAGCAGGCGGGTGCCCTCCATGGCGCTGCCGCGCAGTTCGGGTGCAAAGCGACTGGCCGGATCCGCCAGGGACAGTTTGCCCTGGGCCTGGGCATAGGCACCGAGGGTAGCGGTGAAGGTCTTGCTGACCGAGCCGATTTCGAAAAGGGTCTGGTCGGTGACCGGCTTTTTCGTGTCCTTGGAGGCCACGCCGTAGTTGAAATAATGGCGTTGACCGTTGTAGGTGATCGCCACGGCCATGCCGGCGATGTCCTGTTGTTTCATCAAGGGCTGGATGACGGCATTGACCGTGTCTTCAATGCGTTCCTGGGCAAAGCTTACGGGCGTCCCGCAGACCAGGAAAAAAATCCCGGCGAGTATCGATCTGGCAATTGGCATGGTGCAGCGTTCTCGTTGGCCTTCCTGGAGGGGGCTCAATCTAGGGCGTTTTTGGCGGCCCGGCAATCCGAGGCTATCGGTCCGGGGAGATGTTTCTGAGTCGTCTGACGGGGTCACGGGAACCTTCCCACAAAACGGTCGGGGTGCCCGACGCGACCGGACCTCAAGCCAAACCACACAAAGCGGCAGCCGCCGGGTAAACTCGCGGCTCTTTCTAAAGGAGTTCACATGAGTTACTACCAGCCCGGCATTCTCGCCACCCCTGTTCCGCCTCAGGCCCGTCATTTGTTTTTTGCCTTGGAATCGGTCGAGGCATTGCCGGCTGCGCTAGATAAACTCCTGTTGTTGCTCGATGACCGTGCCGTGATCGGCTTTGGCGAATCGCTGGTCCAGGCGCTGGGTGCCCAGGTCGCTGGACTGCGGGCTTTTCCGGCGCTGGCCGGCGTGGGTGTGGACAACCCCTCGACCCAACACGCCCTGTGGTGCTGGTTGCACGGTGAGGACCGCGGCGAGCTGATGCACCGCAGCCGCGCCATCGAAGCGGCATTGGCCCCGGCGCTGCGCCTGGTGCAGATGAACGAAACTTTCCGCCACATGACCGGCCATGACCTGACCGGCTATGAAGACGGCACCGAAAACCCCCACGACGAAGCAGCCATCGCCGCCGCCCTGGCTCAGGGAGCCGACGGGGTGCGCGGTGGCAGTTTCGCCGCGATCCAGCAGTGGCAACACGACCTGGACGGTTTCGCGGCGATGCAGCCCCATGAGCGCGACAACATCATGGGCCGGCGCCTGAGCGACAACGAAGAAATCGACGACGCGCCGGAATCGGCCCACGTCAAGCGCACCGCCCAGGAAAGCTTTGCCCCCGAGGCATTCGTGGTCCGTCGGTCCATGCCCTGGATCGAAGGCGACCGTGCAGGGCTGATGTTCCTGGCGTTCGGTTTCTCCCTCGATGCCTTCGAGGCCCAATTGCGGCGCATGAGTGGCCTGGAAGACGGCATCACCGACGGCTTGTACCGCATGAGCCGACCGATCACCGGCGGCTATTACTGGTGCCCGCCGTTGCGGGACGGACGCCTGGATCTGCGCGCCTTGGCCCGGTAAGCGCAGCGGTTTGTGCAAAGCGTAACGTGAACGCTATCCTTGGGCCGGACGTCTATCCGTGGAATGGGAGAAGCAAGTGTGGATAAAGTCATCGTCATCACCGGTGGCGGCCGCGGAATCGGGGCGGCCACGGCGCTGTTGGCCGCCGAGTTGGGCTATCGGATCTGCATCAACTACCAATCCGATGAAAGCGCCGCGCAAGAGGTGCTCGAACAGGTCCGGGCCAAGGGCGCGCAAGCGATTGCCGTGCGCGCCGATGTCAGCATCGAGGACGAAGTGATCGCCCTGTTCAACCGGGTGGATGCCGAGCTCGGTCGTGTCACCGCCCTGGTGAACAACGCCGGCACGGTGGCGCAGAAGTCCCGGCTCGATGAAATGTCCGAATTCCGCATCCTCAAGATCCTGAAGACTAACGTGCTAGGCCCCATTCTCTGCGCCAAGCACGCGGTGCTGCGCATGTCGCCCCGGCATGGCGGGCAGGGCGGCAGCATCGTCAACGTCTCGTCGGTGGCCGCGCGCCTGGGGGCACCGGCGGAATATGTCGACTACGCGGCCTCCAAGGGCGCGCTGGATACCTTCACCGTCGGCCTGTCCAAGGAAGTGGCCGGCGAAGGCATTCGCGTCAACGCGGTTCGCCCGGGTTACATCTACACCGACTTCCACGCCCTGAGCGGCGACCCGGACCGGGTCAGCAAGCTGGAATCAGCAATCCCCATGGCCCGCGGCGGGCGTCCGGATGAAGTCGCCGAGGCGATTATCTGGCTCCTGTCGGACAAAGCTTCGTATGCGACCGGGACGTTCGTGGACCTGGGGGGCGGGCGCTGAGTCCTGAGGTGTCTGTTATGACCTCATCGCGAGCAAGCTCGCTCCCACAGGAGGCAGCGTTCCAATGTGGGAGCGAGCTTGCTCGCGATGGCGTCCTTACCAACAACCCCTATCAAAACGAGCGAATAATCCGCCCCAACGTCTCCATGGCTTTTTCCGAGGACTCGGTCCAGGGGCTGCCGTAATTCAAGCGAATGCAATTCCTGAAACGCCGGGTCGGTGAGAAGATCGGCCCCGGGGCGATGCTGATGCCTTGGGCCAGGGCCATCTGGAACAGTTTCAGCGAATCCATCTGCTCCGGCAGTTCCAGCCACAGGAAGTAACCGCCCGCTGGCTGGCTGACGCGGGTCTGGGCGGGGAAGTAGCGGGCGATGGCGGCGAGCATCGCGCTTTGCTGTTCTTCCAGGGCGTAGCGCAGTTTGCGCAGGTGACGGTCGTAGCCGCCGTGTTGCAGGTAGTCGGCGATGGCGGCCTGGGCCGGCATCGAGGCGCACAGCGAGGTCATGAGTTTGAGCCGTTCGATTTTCTGCGCATAGCGCCCGGCGGCGACCCAGCCGATGCGATAGCCCGGGGCCAGGCTCTTGGCGAACGAACCGCAATGCATCACCAACCCTTCGGTGTCGAACGCCTTGGCGGGCTTGGGGGCCTGCTGGCCGTAATAGAGCTCGGCGTACACGTCATCTTCGATCAACGGCACCTGGTGGCGGCGCAACAGTTCCACCAGGGCCTTTTTCCTTGCCTCGGGCATGGTCGCGCCTATGGGGTTCTGGAAACTGGTCATGCACCAGCAGGCCTTGATCGGATGGCGTTCGAGGGTCTGTTCCAACACCTCCAGGTCGATGCCGTCGCGGGGGTGGACGGGGATTTCCACGGCCTTGAGCTTGAGTCGTTCCAGCACTTGCAGGCAAGCGTAGAACGCCGGCGCCTCGATCGCCACCAGGTCGCCGGGCTCGGTCACGGCCTGCAGGCACAGGTTCAAGGCTTCCAGGGCACCGTTGGTGACCAGCAGTTCTTCCATGGGCAGCATCAACCCGCCCACCATGTAGCGCAAGGCGATCTGGCGACGCAATTGTGGATTACCTGGCGACATGTCCGTGACCACTACCCGTGGGTCCATGTCCCGTGTGGCACTGGACAGCGAGCGCGACAAGCGTTGCAACGGAAACAGCAGCGGGCTGGGGAATGCCGAGCCGAACGGTACGGTGGCCGGGTCCTTGATCGAGTCCAGCACCGAAAACACCAGTTCGCTGACGTCCACTTCGGTGGATTCGTGCACCTGGGTGCTGATGGCCGGTTCGGAAAACGGGCTCGGCGCATGGGTGTTGACGAAGTAGCCCGAGCGCGGCCGGGCGCGGATCAGGCCGCGTCGCTCCAGCAGGTAATAGGCCTGGAACACGGTGGACGGGCTGACGCCGTAGGTCTGGCTGGCATAACGCACCGAGGGCACGCGCTGGCCGGGCCCCAGCATGCCGGAGCGGATCAGTTCAGCGATGTCGTCGGCGAATTTCTCGTAGCGTTTCATGGCGGGCCCAGTCTTGAGTGGCACATGGTTTGCGCTTTTTAAACTGTGGGGAGCCTTGCTCCCACAAGCTCGCTCCCACAGGGCGCCCGGCATCTTAAAGCTTCAACGATTCATCGGCGCGACAAAACGGCTCTTGGCCAAGCTGTAGATGCCGGGTTCATCGCTGTCGGCCACCTTGAAGGTCATTTCCTCAGAGCCACTGCGAGGCCGCTCGTTGAGCATCGCCACCGATACCGGCACATCGACGATTTCCCCGGGCGCCAGGCTCAGTTGGGTCTTGCCCTGGAGGACGAAGCCCTCGCCATCCACCAGGGACAGGTGATAGTCCTGGCGTTGCTGGGTCTTATTGATGATTTTCAGGCTGTAGATGTTCTCGATCTGGCCTGCACTGTTTTCGCGGAACAGGCCACGGTCCTTGCTGACGTCCAGCGACACCATGGGCCGTTGCACCAGGGCCAGGGCCAGCGCGCCGATCATCACCAGCAGCACCGCGGTATAGCCGATCAGCCGAGGCCTGAGCAGGTGAGTCTTGCCCCCCTGCAATTGATGCTCCGAGGTGTATTTGATCAGGCCACGGGCGTAGCCCATCTTGTCCATGATCGAGTCGCAGGCGTCGATGCATGCCGCGCAGCCGATGCATTCCATCTGCAAGCCGTCGCGGATGTCGATGCCGGTGGGGCAGACCTGCACGCAGATCTGGCAGTCGATGCAGTCGCCCAGGCCAATATTGGCCGGCTTCACCTCGCGTTTGCGCGGGCCACGGATTTCGCCACGGGCCGTGTCGTAGGAAATGGTCAACGTGTCCTTGTCGAACATCACGCTCTGAAAGCGTGCATAGGGGCACATGTGCATGCACACCGCTTCCCGCAGCCAGCCGGCGTTGAGGTAGGTGGCAGCGGTGAAAAACAGTACCCAGAACAGGCTGACGCCGCCGATCTGCAGGGTCAGCAGCTCTTCGGCCAAGGGGCGGATCGGGGTGAAGTAGCCCACGAACGTCAGGCCGGTGAACAGGCTGATGGCCAGCCACAAGCTGTGCTTGGCGCTGCGACGCAACAGTTTGTTCAGGCCCCAGGGGGCCGCTTGCAGTTTGATCCGCTGGTTGCGTTCGCCTTCGGTGATTTTCTCGCACCACATGAACAGCCAGGTCCAGGAGCTTTGTGGGCAGGTGTAGCCACACCACACGCGACCGGCAAACACGGTGATCGCAAACAGGCCAAAGGCGGCGATGATCAACAGGGCCGACAGCAGGATGAAATCCTGGGGCCAGAAGGTCGCGCCAAAAATATGGAATTTGCTTTCGGAAAGGTCCCAGAGCACCGCCTGGCGGCCACCCCAGTTCAACCACGCCGTGCCAAAGAACAGCAGGAACAGAACCCCCGCACCGCTGATGCGCAAGGTGCGGAACAAACCGGTGAAGCTACGGGTGTGGATCAGGTTGTCGGTGGTCCTGGCCTTGATTTTCGTTGGCGCAGGTTCGAACGTCTGTATCAACTGGACGGGGATTCTATCGCTCATGGTCGGTCGCTCATCAGCCTCTATCTGGCCGGCGCACTATGACCATGGAACTGTTTGCATAACAGACTCAGGTGTTTCGATAAAAACCGGATCAGATGCCGCGAAGCCCAGGCGCTGCGACACTTTGATGCACCCAGAAAGTGCCGAACATATTACTGTGGCGAGGGGATTTATCCCCGTTGGGGTGCGAAGCGCCCCCAAGTCATCGCACCCGGTATACCGGATTGACCCGGTCGAGGGTCTTTAGGGTTGCTTCGCAACCCAGCGGGGATAAATCCCCTCGCCACAAATGCATCTGGTGCCTGTGCATTGGGGTTCAGATTGCCGAACCGCTGTCGGTGGCCTTCAGGTGCTTGCGCTTATCGACCGCGCCGGCCACGGTCAGGGCATCCACTTCGGCTTCGGTGAGGTAGACCAGGTCGCCATTGACTTCCACCGCTGACATGGCCTTGTCCGGGTCAGTGATGATGACCAACTCGCTGGCGGGGCGCAGCTGGGTTCCGTTGACGGTTTTGATATGGCAGGTTTTGTCTTTGTCGATTTGCTCAAGCATGACGTCGCTCCTTCCTTAATGTCCTGAGTATTAGGTCCCACCCGCCGGCCAGGGTTCGCTGTGGCTGATCAGCGGTCGGGCGCACCTCTGGCTTCGCTTGCGGTCCATCGTCTATCCAATTGAGAAAGAGGACGGTCCATGGAAGCCTGGTGGCATGAAGTCTGGATAACCCTGCAGGCGGAATTCGCCGACATCACCGATGCCCAGCAGATGACCCGGGTCACGGTGCGGCTGGTCATGGCCGCGCTGCTGGGTGGCATCCTGGGTTTCGAGCGCGAACACAAGGGCAAGGCTGCCGGCGTGCGAACCCACATGCTCGTGGCCCTGGGCGCGGCGTTGTTCGTATTGGTGCCACAAATGTCCGGGTCCCAGGCCGATGCCATGAGCCGGGTGATACAAGGGGTGGTCGCCGGTATCGGTTTTCTTGGCGCCGGCACGATTCTGAAAAACAACGACGGCGATGAAAGTCACGTCAAAGGCCTGACCACCGCCGCCGGCCTGTGGATGACTGCGGCCATTGGCGTCGCCGCCGGGCTGGGCCGGGAAGCGACTGCGGTACTCAGTACGGTGTTGGCCCTGGTGATCTTCAGTGTGATGCCGGTCATTGTTCGGGCACTGGAGAAGGGCGACAAGCCATCGGCTTGAATGTGAGACCTGTGGGCGCACGCTCGCACCGAGCGGCGTTTCGAGGATGGCGGGGCATCAGCCAGCCACTATGCTGATTGACACTCCGCTATCGCGAGCAAGCTCGCTCCCACAGGGATTGGTACCGAGTCGTTGAATCAAACCCGCTCCGGCGGCGCCTCGCTGGGCGGGTCGCCCTTGGGCGGTTGTGGGGTCAGCGGCGGGTCTTTCTCGGGAATCGGTTCCGGATCAGGGCCGGGCGGGGGCAAGGTGGGGTCGTCGATGTTCGGATCGGGTGTTTCGGCCGGGATGGGAATATTCATCGGGACGGATCTCCGTAACGCACATGGCTTGAGTCGTGCTTATGGTTGTTGACCATCCTGTACCGGGTTTGATCCCGGATACATCGAGGGGCAAATCCCGCTGAACTTTTAGCCGTCGTCCCGGTTCGGAGTTTAAGTGAGTTTTTTCAGGGACCCATTGGGCCTTTACCGCCACAAGCGCGTCCATGGGGCGTAAAAGGAGCGATGCTCGATGACTGCTGAACACCCGTCTGACCTGGCCTACAACCCGCATTTGCCGTTGTCTCAAGCCTTGTTGTTACCGCGTATCGCGATTGAAAACACCATGCCGGTGATCGACGGCGGGCAATTTGCCGCCAAGGCCGTGGCCGGGCAGGACGTGACGGTGACCAGTAAAGTGTTCGCCGACGGTCACGACAAGCTGGCGGTGCGCATTCGCTGGCGTTCGCTGCAGGATGAGCTGTGGAACAGCGAGGTCATGAGCGACCTGGGCAATAACGGCTGGCGCGGCCAGTTCAACGTGCCGGAGCAAGGTCGCTATGTCTTCTGCATCGAGGCCTGGATCGATCAGTTCGCCAGTTTCCGCTACGAACTGGAGAAGAAATTCGGTGCCGGGGTGCCGATCAGCCTGGAGTTGCAGGAAGGACGCAACCAAGTGCAAATGGCCGTCGAGCGCAGCACAGGGGAACTGAGCGAGCAACTGGCGGCTTTGCACCATGAGCTTTCCGGCCTGTTGCCGACGGAGCAGGTGGCGCTGTTCCTGGCACCGCGCAGCGCCGAGTTGATGTCCCAGGCCGATCATCGACCTTACTTGAGCATCAGCCCCGAATACCCCTTGGATGTGGAACGCAAGCTGTCCGAGTTTGCCAGTTGGTATGAGTTGTTTCCCCGCTCGATCACCGACGATCCCCAGCGCCATGGTACGTTCAATGACGTGCATTCGCGCCTGCCGGTGATCCAGGACATGGGGTTCGACGTGCTGTACTTCCCGCCGATCCACCCCATCGGTCGCAGTTTCCGCAAAGGCCCGAACAACTCCCTCACCGCCGGTCCCGACGACCCGGGCAGCCCCTATGCCATTGGTAGCGAGGAGGGCGGGCACGAGGCCATTCACCCGCAATTGGGCAGCCGCGAGGACTTCCGGCGCCTGGTGGAGGCCGCCGCGCAGCACGGCCTGGAGATTGCCCTCGACTTTGCGATCCAGTGTTCCCAGGACCACCCCTGGCTCAAGCAGCACCCGGGCTGGTTCAGCTGGCGACCGGATGGCACGATCAAATACGCGGAAAACCCGCCGAAGAAATACCAGGACATCGTCAACGTCGATTTCTACGCGGCCGATGCGATTCCCAGCCTGTGGTTGGAACTGCGGGACATCGTGGTGGGCTGGGTCGAGGAAGGCGTGAAGATATTTCGCGTCGACAACCCTCACACCAAGCCACTGCCGTTCTGGCAATGGCTGATCGCCGACGTCCGGGCCCAATACCCCGAAGTGATGTTCCTGGCGGAAGC
Organism: Pseudomonas sp. NFIX10; assembly: GCF_900111955.1. Taxonomy (NCBI): domain Bacteria; kingdom Pseudomonadati; phylum Pseudomonadota; class Gammaproteobacteria; order Pseudomonadales; family Pseudomonadaceae; genus Pseudomonas; species Pseudomonas sp. NFIX10. Next base: position 101,852 of record NZ_FOKH01000016.1, read on the forward strand.
GTTCACCACCCCGGCCATGATGGCGCGACTGGGCAAGGTCGGTTATTCCCAGAGCTACACCTATTTCACCTGGCGCAACACCAAGGCCGAGCTGGCGACCTACTTCAGCGAGCTCAACGAGTCGCCTTGGCGTGAATGCTACCGGCCGAACTTTTTCGTCAACACGCCAGACATCAACCCGGCCTTTCTTCATGAGTCGGGGCGCCCGGGCTTCTTGATCCGCGCAGCCCTGGCAACCATGGGCTCGGGTCTGTGGGGCATGTATTCGGGCTTCGAGCTGTGCGAGTCGGCCCCGGTACCGGGCAAAGAGGAATACCTCGATTCGGAGAAATACGAGATCCGCCCTCGCGACTTCACCGCGCCGGGCAACATCATTGCCGAGATCGCCCAGCTCAACCGCATCCGCCGACAGAACCCGGCGCTGCATACCCACTTGGGCCTGAAAATCTACAACGCGTGGAACGACAACATTCTCTATTTCGGCAAGCGCACCGCCGACGGCAGCAATTTCATCCTGGTGGCGGTGAGCCTTGATCCGCACAACCCGCAGGAAGCCAGTTTCGAATTGCCGTTGTGGGAAATGGGCCTGCCCGACGACGCCCAGACCCAGGGCGAGGATTTGATGAACGGGCATCGCTGGACCTGGTACGGCAAGTACCAGTTCATGCGTATCGATCCGGCGTACCAGCCGTTCGGGATTTGGCGGATCAGCGTGGCATGACGCTGTGGGAGCGAGGCTTGCCCGCGCTGAAAAGGGCGCGGTCACCCTGAGGGATCGAGGTGCCTGCATCGCGAGCAAGCGTTGCTCCCACAAAGCGCAGGCCTCCCTCCATAAAAAGACCTTTCAAGCCTGTATCCCGCGGCTTTAATGAATTATCAGGAGTTGCAAATGGCGAAGAAACCCCGGTCTGCCACCTTCATCAAGGATCCGCTCTGGTACAAGGACGCGGTGATTTACCAGGTCCACGTTAAATCCTATTTCGACTCCAATAACGACGGGATCGGCGATTTCCCCGGCCTGATCGAGAAACTCGACTACATCGCCGACCTGGGCGTCAACACCATCTGGTTGCTGCCGTTCTATCCTTCTCCCCGGCGCGACGACGGTTATGACATCGCCGAATACCGTGGCGTCAGCCCCGACTACGGCACCATGGCCGATGCGCGGCGGTTCATTGCCGAAGCCCACAAGCGCAACCTGCGGGTGATCACCGAACTGGTCATCAACCACACTTCGGACCAGCACCCCTGGTTCCAGCGCGCGCGCAAGGCCAAGCCGGGTTCGAAGGCGCGGGACTTCTATGTCTGGTCCGATGACGACCATAAGTACGACGGCACGCGGATCATCTTCCTCGACACCGAAAAGTCCAACTGGACCTGGGACCCAGTGGCGGGCCAGTACTTCTGGCACCGTTTCTACTCCCACCAGCCCGACCTCAACTTCGACAACCCGCAGGTCATCAAGGCCGTGTTGTCGGTGATGCGCTACTGGTTGGACATGGGTATCGACGGCCTGCGCCTGGATGCCATCCCGTACCTGATCGAGCGCGACGGCACCAACAACGAAAACCTGCCCGAGACCCATGACGTCCTGAAACTGATCCGTGCCGAAATCGACGCCAACTATCCTGACCGCATGCTGCTGGCCGAGGCCAACCAATGGCCGGAAGACACCCAGTTGTACTTCGGTGATGTCGACGCCCAAGGGATGAACGGCGACGAATGCCACATGGCTTTCCACTTCCCGCTGATGCCACGCATGTACATGGCCTTGGCCCAGGAAGACCGTTTCCCGATCACCGACATCCTGCGCCAGACCCCGGAGATTCCCGCCAATTGCCAGTGGGCGATTTTCTTGCGCAACCACGATGAACTGACCCTGGAGATGGTGACTGACAAGGAGCGTGACTACTTGTGGAACTACTACGCGGCCGACCGTCGGGCGCGCATCAACTTGGGGATTCGCCGGCGCCTGGCGCCGCTGGTGGAGCGCGACCGTCGTCGCGTGGAGTTGCTCAACAGCCTGCTGTTGTCGATGCCCGGCACGCCGACGTTGTACTACGGTGATGAAATCGGCATGGGCGACAACATCTACCTGGGCGACCGCGATGGCGTGCGTACGCCGATGCAATGGTCCATCGACCGTAACGGCGGCTTCTCCCGCGCCGACCCGGCCAGCCTGGTACTGCCGCCGATCATGGACCCGCAGTATGGCTATCAGTCGGTCAACGTCGAGACCCAGGCCGGCGACCCGCATTCGTTACTCAACTGGACCCGGCGGATGTTGGCGGTGCGCAAGCAGTCCAAGGCCTTTGGCCGGGGCACGCTGAAAATGCTCTCGCCCAGCAACCGCCGGATCCTGGCCTACACCCGCGAATACACCGGCCCCGACGGCAAGCACGAAATCATCCTGTGCGTGGCCAACGTGTCCCGCAGCGCCCAGGCCGCCGAGCTGGACCTGTCGGTCTACGCCGGCATGGTTCCGGTGGAGATGCTCGGTGGCAACGCGTTCCCACCCATTGGCCAGTTGAACTTCCTGCTGACCCTGGCGCCGTACGGTTTCTATTGGTTCGTCCTGGCGGCGGAAAACCAGATGCCGAGCTGGCACGTGGAACCGGCCCAGAGCCTGCCGGACTTCACCACCCTGGTGCTGAAAAAACGCCTGGAAGAATTGCTCGAGGCGCCATCGCGCACCACCCTGGAGCAAACCATCCTGCCCAGCTGGCTACAGAACCGGCGCTGGTTCGCCGGCAAGGACAGTGCGATCGAGAAGGTCGACATTGTCTATGGCGTGCGCTTCGGCGATCCGCAGCGCCCCGTGCTCCTCAGTGAAATCGATGTCACCAGTGGCGGCCAGACCCTGCGTTACCAGTTGCCGTTCGGCTTGCTCGCCGAAGACCAGGTCGGTGCGGCATTGCCGCAGCAACTGGCCTTGTCGCGGGTACGTCGAGGGCGTCAGGTGGGGTTGATCACCGATGCATTCAGCCTGGAAGGCTTCGTGCGCGCCGTGCTGCACAGCATGCAGACCGCCACGGTGCTGCCGTTCGCCGAAGGTGAGTTGCGCTTCGAACCGACCGAAGGCCTGGCGGCGTTGAACCTGGGAGAGGAGCCGGAGGTACGCTACCTGTCCGCTGAACAGTCCAACAGTTCGGTGGTGGTGGGAGGGAGCCTGGTACTCAAGCTGATCCGCAAGGTGGCCTCGGGCGTGCACCCGGAACTGGAGATGAGCGCCTACCTGACCGCCGCGGGTTTCAGCAATATTTCACCGCTGCTGGGTTCGGTGGTTCGCCGCGATGCCGAAGGCGAAGATGCGTTGCTGATGATCGCCCAGGGCTACCTGAGCAATCAGGGCGACGCCTGGGAATGGACCCAGAACAACCTCGAACGCGCCTTGCGCGATGAGCTGGCGGACGCCGTGTCCGAGCAGGAGCAGCATTACAACGCCTTGGGCGAACTGAAGGATTTCGCCGGCATGCTCGGCCAGCGCCTGGGAGAAATGCACCGGGTACTGGCTCAGGCTACCGACGATCCGGACTTCGCGCCGCAGGCCACCAACGCCAAGGAAGCCCAGGCCATCGGCAAGGACGTGGCCGGCCAGGTGGAAAACGCCTTGCGTCTGCTCAAGCAGAACCAGGGCCAATTGAACCCCGCGGACCAGGCCATGGTCGCACGTTTGTTGGAGCACAAGAAAACCGTTCTGGCCCATGTCCAGGCGTTGGCCGGCAAGGCCGTCGGTGGCTTGCGTATCCGCGTCCATGGCGACTTGCATCTGGGCCAAGTGTTGGTGATCAAGGGCGACGCCTACCTGATCGATTTCGAAGGTGAGCCGGCGCGGCCATTGCATGAACGACGGGGCAAGCACAGCCCGTACAAGGACGTCAGCGGCGTGTTGCGTTCCTTCGATTATGCGGCGGCCATGGCGATCCACTTGAATACCGTCGACAGCACGGCCGATGCCGATGCGGCGCGGCAACGGGTCGCCGAGCGTTATTTGAAAGAGGCCCGCCAGGCATTTGTCGAGGCATATCGGCTGGCGGCAGCTAGTCTTGCCCATGAGTGGAAGGATGCTGAAGGCGAAGACGCCGCGCTGGCGTTGTTCGGCCTGGAGAAGGCGGCCTATGAAGTGGCCTATGAAGCCGAGAATCGCCCCGCCTGGCTGCCCGTGCCATTGCACGGTCTGGTCGGGTTGTTGAGTGGGCTGCAACCCTTTTCCGACTTAGCCGGACCGATTTAGTGGAGAGAATCATGAGTGTCTCGAACAAAGAACCCCAAGGGCAGGCCAAGGAATCCTTGTTGCCGGCCCTCCATGACATCGACGCGCTGGTGCGCGCCGAACATCACGATCCGTTTTCCATCCTGGGGCCCCATGGCGACGGCGCCGGTGGCCAGTTCATCCGCGCCTACCTGCCTGGCGCGCTGAGTGTACAGGTGCTGGCCCGAGAAGGCGGCGAAGAGCTGGGGGAACTGCAACCCACCGAAACCCCGGGATTGTTCGTCGGCCATTTCGATCACGCCCAAGCGTACTTGCTGCGCACCCGTTGGGCCGGCGGCGAGCAGGTTGCCGAAGACCCGTACAGCTTCGGTCCACTGCTGGGGGAGATGGACCTCTACCTGTTCGCCGAGGGCAATCACCGCGATCTCAGTTCCTGCCTCGGTGCACAGCTGACCACCGTCGACGGTGTCGAGGGCGTGCGCTTCGCCGTGTGGGCACCGAATGCACGACGCGTCTCGGTGGTGGGGGACTTCAACGTCTGGGACGGGCGCCGGCATCCGATGCGCATTCGTTATCCATCCGGCGTGTGGGAGTTGTTCATCCCGCGGCTGGGGGCGGGGGAGGCCTACAAATATGAAATCCTCGGCGCCCACGGGATCCTGCCCCTCAAGGCCGACCCGGTGGCGCTGGCCACGCAAATGCCGCCGGACACGGCCTCGAAAGTCGCCTCGCCCTTGAAGATCGAGTGGCAGGACGACGAGTGGATGCAGAGTCGTCGCGAACGCCAGCTACCGGGCGCGCCCTTGTCGATCTATGAGTTGCATGCCGGCTCCTGGCAGTGCGAAATCGACGAAGCGGGCGAGGTGGCCCGGCAATACACCTGGCACGAAATGGCCGAGCGGCTGATTCCGTATGTCAGGGATCTGGGCTTCACTCACATCGAGCTGATGCCGATCATGGAACACCCGTTCGGCGGCTCCTGGGGCTATCAGCCGCTGTCGCAATTCGCGCCAACGGCACGCTTCGGATCGCCCGACGATTTCGCCGCGTTCGTCAACGCCTGCCACCAGGCCAATATCGGCGTCATCCTCGACTGGGTGCCGGCGCATTTCCCCACCGATACCCACGGCCTGGCCCAGTTCGATGGCACCGCGCTGTACGAATACGGCAACCCGCTGGAGGGTTTCCACCAGGATTGGGACACGCTGATCTACAACCTGGGCCGCACCGAAGTGCACGGTTTCATGCTGGCTTCGGCGTTGCACTGGCTCAAGCATTTTCACGTCGACGGCCTGCGGGTGGATGCAGTGGCCTCGATGTTGTACCGCGACTATTCGCGCAAGGCCGGCGAGTGGGTGCCCAACCGCCACGGCGGTCGGGAAAACCTCGAAGCCATCGATTTCCTCCGGCACCTCAACGATGTAGTGGCGCTGGAAACCCCCGGTGCGCTGGTCATCGCCGAAGAGTCCACCGCGTGGCCGGGGGTCAGCCAGAGTACCCAGCAGGGCGGCCTGGGTTTTGCCTACAAGTGGAACATGGGCTGGATGCACGATTCGTTGCACTACATCCAGCAAGACCCGGTGTACCGCGCCCATCACCATAACGAACTGAGTTTCGGCCTGGTGTATGCCTGGTCCGAGCGCTTCGTACTGCCGATTTCCCACGACGAAGTGGTCCATGGCAAACGCTCGCTGATCGACAAGATGCCCGGTGACCGCTGGCAGAAATTCGCCAATCTGAGGGCCTACCTCAGCTTCATGTGGGGCCATCCCGGCAAGAAGCTGTTGTTCATGGGGTGCGAGTTCGGCCAATGGCGCGAGTGGAACCACGACCAGCAGTTGGATTGGTACCTGCTGCAATACCCTGAGCACCGGGGTGTGCAGAAGCTGGTGAGCGATCTGAACCGGCTGTACCGCGAAGAACCGGCGCTGCATGACCAGGATGATGCGCCCCAGGGCTTCCAGTGGCTGATTGGCGACGATGCGCTCAACAGCGTCTACGCCTGGCTGCGCTGGAGCAAGGAGGGCAAGCCGGTGCTGGTGGTCGCCAACTTCACCCCGGTGCCGCGCGAGGCCTACCGGGTCGGCGTGCCGTTCGCCGGGCGTTGGGTGGAATTGCTCAACAGCGATGCCGACACCTACGCCGGTTCCAACTACGGCAACGGCGGCGGCGCCTTCACCGAAGAAGTACCCAGCCATGGCCAGGCCCTGTCGCTGGAACTGAACCTGCCGCCGTTGGCGGTGCTGATCATGCGGCCGGAGGGTTAGGGTTTACACAGAGGACAACTGTGGCGGTCATAGAATTAAAGATCACCACAGTTCCAATGTGGGAGCGGGCTTGCTCGCGAAGAGGGCCTGACAGTCAGCATCGATGTTGACCGTCAGACCGCTTTCGCGAGCAAGCCCGCTCCCACAGGGATGTGCTCACTTGAAGGAATGTTGTGATTCTTTCAGCGAACCAGGCACGGCTGCTTGTTGTTGAACGTCCAGCCCGGAATCAGGAACTGCATCGCCACCGCATCGTCCCGCGCCCCCAGGCCCATGCCTTTGTACAACTCATGGGCCTTGGCCAGTTGGTCGAGGTCCAGCTCGATCCCCAACCCCGGTTTTTTCGGCACCTGTACGCGGCCGCCCTCAATCTGCAAGGGCGCCTTGGTCAGTCGCTGGCCGTCCTGCCAGATCCAGTGGGTGTCGATGGCGGTGATGTCGCCCGGTGCCGCGGCGGCCACGTGGGTGAACATTGCCAGGGAAATGTCGAAGTGGTTGTTGGAGTGCGAGCCCCAGGTCAGGCCCCACTCATTGCACATCTGCGCCACCCGCACGGAACCCTGCATGGTCCAGAAGTGCGGGTCTGCCAGGGGAATGTCCACGGACTGCAAGGTGATGGCATGACCCATCTCGCGCCAGTCGGTGGCGATCATGTTGGTCGCAGTCTTGAGGCCCGTGGCGCGGCGGAACTCGGCCATGACCTCGCGCCCCGAATAGCCGTTCTCGGCACCGCAAGGGTCTTCGGCATAGGCCAACACCTTGTGTTGGTCGCGGCACAAACGGATCGCTTCCTTGAGTGACCAGGCGCCGTTCGGGTCCAGGGTGATGCGGGCCTGGGGAAAACGTTCGGCCAATGCCGTGACCGCCTCGATTTCTGCGTCGCCTTGGAGCACGCCGCCCTTGAGCTTGAAGTCCTGGAAGCCATAGCGGGCCTGGGCCGCTTCGGCCAGGCGGACCACGGCGTCGGCGTCCAGGGCTTTTTCGTGGCGCACGCGGAACCAGTCGTTATCGGCGTCCGGTTCGCTGCGATAGGCCAGGTCGGTCTGCTGGCGATCACCGACATAAAACAGATAGCCGAGCATCTTCACTTCGTCGCGCTGCTGGCCTTCGCCGAGCAGGGCGGCGACCGGTACGTTCAGGTGTTGGCCGAGGAGATCCAGCAATGCCGCTTCCAGGCCCGTGACCGCGTGGATGGTGATGCGCAGGTCGAAGGTCTGCAGGCCACGGCCGCCGGCATCGCGGTCGGCGAAGGCGTGGCGCACCGTGTTGAGGATCTTCTGGTACGTGCCGATAGGGCTGCCGACTACCAGTGAGCGGGCGTCTTCGAGGGTCTGGCGAATGCGCTCGCCGCCGGGCACTTCGCCCACGCCGGTGTGGCCGGCGTTGTCCTTGAGAATCACGATGTTGCGGGTGAAGAACGGACCATGGGCGCCGCTGAGGTTCAGCAGCATGCCGTCATGGCCGGCCACGGGCACGACCTGCATGCTGGTGATGATCGGGGCTTTGCGGGTTTCAGGAATACTCATCTGTACTTATCCTTGGCAATCGAATGATCAGACGTGGCTGGCGGCCGGATCGGACGGCGTCGTCACGGCTTTGGGCTTGGGCGTGTTGCGCGCGGCAAACACGATGACCGCGGCAATGATCGAGGTGGCCGCCAAGCCGTAGAGGCCGCCCTGGATCGAGCCGGTGTGCTCTTCCAGCAGGCCGAACGTGGTCGGGGCGACGAACCCACCGAGGTTGCCCACCGAGTTGATCAGGGCAATCACCCCGGCGGCGATCCGGGCGTCCAGATAAGCCTGGGGAATCGGCCAGAACAACGACGATGCCGATTTGAAACCCAGGGCCGCGAAGCAGATGGCGACGAAGGCGAAAATCGGTCCGCCGGTGGTGGACATGAACATCCCGGCTGCCGCGATCAACAGCGCTGCGGCGACCCAGGCCTGCTGGAATTTCCACTTGGCCGACAGCGAGGCGAAGGCGTACATGCCGACGATCGACAGCAACCACGGGATCGAATTGAACAGCCCAACCTGAATGTCGCTCAGTTCGCCCATTTTCTTGATGATGCTCGGCAGCCAGAACGTGGCGGCATAGATCGTCAATTGAATGAAGAAGTAGATCAGGCAAAACAGGATGATCTGGCGGTCCTTGAGCAACTGGCCGATGGACAGTTTGATCGGCGAGGCGGCTTCCCGAGCCCGCTGTTCATCGTCGATGGCCTTGACCAGCACATCCTGTTCTTCACGGCTCAGCCATTTGGCGTCATGGGGCTTGGAGTCCAGCCAGAACCAGACGAAGACGCACAGGCCGACGGAAAACATCCCTTCGATGAAGTACATCCACTGCCAGCCGTGCATGCCCAGGCCGTTGATTTGCAGCAGCAGCCCCGACAGTGGGCCGGAGATCAGCGACGCAATGGCCGAACCGCTGAGGAAGATGGCGATGGCTTTGCCACGCTCGACGCCGGGCAGCCAGCGGGTGAAATAGTAGATCACCCCAGGGAAGAATCCGGCTTCGGCCACGCCCAGCAAAAAACGCAGGATGTAGAAGTGGGTTTCGTTCTGGATGAAGGCCATGGCCGCCGCCACCAGGCCCCAGGTGAGCATGATGCGGGTCAGCCAGATGCGGGCGCCGATGCGTTGCAGGAGGATATTGGACGGGACTTCGAACAGCGCATAGCCGACGAAGAACAGGCCGGCACCAAAGCCATAGGCCGCGGCACCGATCCCCAGGTCGTGCTCCATGTGGGCACGGACGAAGCCGATGTTCACGCGGTCGATGTAGTTGACGATAAACATGATGACGAACAGCGGCAGGATGTGGCGCTTGACCTTGGCGATGGCCGACAACAGCACCGGATCCGCGCCGGCATTCGCCTTGAGGCTGGATGTGTTCACTGGTTTTTCTCCCACTCGTTATTTTTATGCGGGGCATCGTGCAAGTGTCGATGTTGATAGACATCATACAACTTGATTTTTTTGGATGACAAGCGATTTTTCAGTATCAATGGATTGGGCGAATGGTGTTTTTAGGCCGTATTTGTTGGGTTGTCCTGATTTTCTCCAGCGTCTTTCCGGCTTGCGCGGGACAGTTTTTTGAAGGGGTGATTTTTGCTGGGATGGACTGATTCGGAGTGTTGTCATACAAGTTGCGGCTTGACGATGAGATTTCCGACGCCCGCTGGTGATACGATCAGTCAGGCTGTTTTCAAGGAACCTCGGCGATGCCGCAAGACACCGACGCGCCCCTGCGCAAGCGTACCCACAACTTGGCCCATGACCTGGTGACGAAGCTGAGCCAGAGCATTTTGCTGGGGCAGTTGAAACCGGGTGAGAAGCTGCCATCGGAGGGTGCCATCGTGCAGGCCCATGGCGTCAGCCGGACGGTGGTGCGCGAGGCGATTTCCAAGTTGCAGGCTTCGGGGCTGGTAGAGACCCGCCACGGCATCGGCACCTTCGTGCTGGCGCAAACCGGCGAGCCAGGGTTGCGCCTGAATGTCGACACCGCCGCGGGCGTGCGGGCGATCCTGGAACTGCGCCTGGGCCTGGAGACCCAGGCCGTCGCCTTGGCGGCCCAGCGCCGCAGCGAACACCAGTTGCAGCAGATGCGCCAGGCGCTGGATGACTATCAGCGGTTGTCCAACAACAACGACAGCTGTGTCGAAGCCGACCGGCGTTTCCATCTGCTCATCGCCGAAGCCACGGACAACGCCTGTTTTGTCGAAATCATGCAGCACCTGGGCAGTGCGATGATTCCCCGGACCCGCGTGAACGTGGCCGAGCGCGGCCAGGCCGATTTAAGCAAGCTGGCGCAGTTGGCCAACCTTGAGCACGAGGCGATCTTCAACGCGATCAAGCGCCAGGACCCGGACGCCGCCCGCGCCGCCATGTGGCTGCACCTGACCAACAGCCGTGACCGGTTTGGCGCGGGATCCTGACGGTTCATCGTCGCCTGACCCACTGCCATCGCGAGCAAGCTCGCTCCCACCGTTTTTTCGAGGTGTTCCCACCTGTGGGAGCGAGCTTGCTCGCGATGGCGGCGGCACACCCAACATTTCCATGACTGACCCACCGCTTCCCACAAGAGGGGCGTGGATATTTCCATGGATCAGCCCGCTTTGGCCGGGCCGGTGGGGGCGTTTCCGGCCATGGGGGCGGGGGCGCTTTTCATCAGGGCATCCAACGCCTGTCGGTAGTTTTTGCCCGCCAGGCTCATGCTGTTGTTATGCGTCGCCCCGGGCACCAGCAGCAGGTGCTTGGGTTCCCGGGCGGCATTGAACAGTTGCTCACTGAAGCGTGGCGGCACGTAGCGGTCGGCGGCGCCATGGACAATCAGCAGCGGCATGTTGATCTCGCCGATCTTGTCGATGGAGTCGAACTTCTGCGACAGCAACCAGCGCACCGGCAGGGATGTATTCGCCATCGAGGTGGCGACATCGCCCAGGGAGGTGAACGTGGATTCGATCACCAGGCCCCGGACCTGGGCTTTGCCATCTTTCGCCGCCTGCTGACCGAGCTGCACAGCGAGATCCACCGCGACAGCGCCGCCCAGGGAATGACCATAGATCAGTCGCAGGCTTGGGTCCGGTTGCAGCGTTTCGAGATGCTCCCAGGCGATGCGCGCATCTTCATAGACACTCGCTTCCGATGGCAGATCGCCCTGGCTTTTGCCAAAGCCCCGATAGTCGATGGCCAGCACCGAATAGCCCAGCGCCCGCAGTTGCTGGATACGAAACAACTGGCCGGTCAAATTCCAGCGCACACCATGCAAATACAGGATGGCCGGCGCATTCTTGCGCTCGGCCGGCCACCACCAGCCGTGGATGTTTTCCCCGGCCTTGAAGCTTTTTGGCTTGAGATCGAACTCCTGCACGCCGCTGGGCAGCCCACTGAACCAGCTCGCCGTCCCCGGTTCGATGCGAAAGACCAGTTCCCGCTCCTTATGCTGCAACACGGCACAGCCCACCGGCAGGCCGACCATCAATGCGCCCATGCACAGCCAGGCCAACCAGCGGCGTTTCAGGCCGGAAAGTAAGAGTGAAGACATCGATGCCATTCGCTACTCGAAACCAAAGATGCCTTGTAGCAGATTCTCTGAAAACGGCGCAGGGATTTGCGACTGTCATTCGTCTGAAGCGCGCTTTTCGGCGCTGGAAAATTCCCAGCCTGGTGCCTTACTCCCATTCCTTTAGGGGAGGATAACGCGCACAGTATCGGCTCTGGGTTAACAGCCGGCTGCCGGGCCGCGACCACGAAGAACTATTGGAGGACGGCACGCAAGTCGAGGTCCAGGTGCGGATCAATCTCCAGGGCATGACCCAGGTCTTTGTCGGTGTCCATCGGCCGAGCACGCACGTGTGGGGCGAGGAATTCTACGACCGCACCTTGGAGCCTTAGTACTTGAACACCTGCCAGGCGCCTGTGCAGTACGTTTCACTGAGGCTGAGCCCGACATCGTCAGCATTGACGATCACTTGACGAGGCATTCGTGTTCTCCTGGTTCTTTGGAGAGGACAATGCCGTCGTCGCGGTTGGTTTGGTCCGGCGTTTGCGAAACCATGGCTTCACGCTTTTCCATAGCCGCAAGGCAGATCCCAGGAGCAAGCCTCCGGGCTGCCATGAATAAAAGCTCCAGCGCCAGTGTTCCAGTTGGCCGGTCATGCGTTCATGTAACTGATGGCTGGAATTCTCCAGGCTGACCCGTGATGCATCGATCCAGTGCCAGTTCTCGTCCAACCCCCAACGAATCCACTCCTCGAGCAATACCCGGCCGCTGCCCAGATCGGCGTGCTGCGGCAGGAACGCCAGGTTGTAGTCGAACAGTCGCCCCTGATCCAGCAGGCCGAGGCGATAGCTGATGCATTCGCCGTTCAGCTCCAGTAGCACCACCCGTACCAGGCCTTGGGCGGCGAGAGCGGTGAAGGCGTGATTCATCCATTGCCGGCGCCTGGGGTCGGCGAAGATGCCGACACCTTCCTCGCCTTTCCAGCTGGCAGTCTCGACCTCGGCCAGGGCTCGCAATAGCTGTCCGATGCTGATGGCGTCTGGCGTCACTCGGCGGATTTCGGCACCGCAAGCGGCGATCCGCTTGCGCGCCCGACGCAATTTGTAGCGTGGATCGCCGGATATTTCTTGACGGTCACTGTCGTTGATCAAGTGCACCGGAACCCGGCAACTGAGCCGCCGCTCCCCGGTTGAGCTCAGCGCCATCCAGGCGCTGAGGACGCTTTGCTCTCCGACCGGCTCGATCACTTCATTCAATTGCAGCAACGCGTGAGGCAAGTGCTGACGAATCTGCATCAGCGCCTGGCCCATGTCTTCGGTGTCCAGGCGCGCCAGCAGAGCGATGCGGTCGGCCATTGGAAAACCCAAGTGATGCAACACCCGGAACCGCAGCCCGCCGATAGGCTCAAGTCCTGATATCAGGGGCAGGCACAGGCACAAGGTCTGGTCCTGCCAGCCCAGCAGAATATGCAATTGTTGCTCGGGCAGCAGGGCGAATTCCGCCGCTTGCAGCCAGGCCAGGGTATTGAATGGTGTTGCGTCGGCCACCTGGGTTAGCAGCTGTTCATAAGCTGATACAGGAAAGTCCGCCGCGCTCAGTGAGCGACACCATTGGAACCGGATCGTCATGGGGATCAGGCCGCCGAAGTCGAGGTAGCCGGCTGGGCCGGTTTACGAAAGGCGTCCAGTGCCGTGCCGGTGTAAGACGTATTGCGCAGGAACCGCCAATGACCGAGCAAACGGTATAGGTGGGTGATCTGCCCGCGCTCCTGGAAGCCCATGCGGATATGCATCTTGATCGCTTGGATGTTTTGCAAATCGCAGACATCGACCATGGTGTTGCAACCGTGGCCCGCCATGACTTTCCATATCTCCAACTGCATGTCCGCCGAGATACTGGTACCCCAGTATCTACGAATCGCCTCGCCGCCGAACTGAAAGTACTCGCCAGGCTTGATCGGAAAGTTGCAACGATAGAAATGACGGTCGAAATAGTCCCGTGTACTGGCCCAGGCGAAGCCCACGGTGTCGCCCTGATCATCCAGGTACATCAAGCCTGTGTAGCCGTCGGCCGCCAACTCGCGCATGGTTTCGACACGGTCGCCGAAGTGCCGGGCAAAAGCATCGGCATTGCTGACCGTGATGAACTCCAGGCGCATCGGTGGGTAGGGCTTGAGGTTATGGGGAGGGAGCGGGGTCCGTATATCATGCTCCAGCCACACCAGTCGGGTGTGGGAAAATACGTAGCGTCTGCATAGCTGCTTTAGAACGGCGCGTAGACCTTTTTTCTGAATGCGATCACGCAATGTCTGAAGAGCGTTCATGGTGCCTCCTGACGAGTGGCAGGGTTGGGGGGAAGAGGAGTTGTCCAACTGAGGGCGAACACGGTTTCCCCTGGCAGGAGAAACCCGACCTGGCCAGCCTTGCAATCAAACGGAGCGCTGTGGCTGCGGTTGTCCGGGCCGAAATACAGCAGGGCCATGCCCGGCTGAAGGCAGGCCGCGCCGTCGAGGCTGACCTGATGGGCTCGCGTGCTTTTGTTCACGCCCAGCAGACTGCGTTGCTTGCTGGTGGCCATGGCCAGTACATCGACTTCAAAGGCGTCGTTGTCCAGGCGCAGCACCTGATCGAGCCAGTGTTGCTGAATGAACTGCTGGGCCAGGCCCACGGGCTTGAGCTCGAAGCGCTGATCGTCCAGTACTCGCACCATGCCTTTGGGGTACTCCGGTTCGTCGGCGGCCATGAACCAGTTGAGCATGTCCAGCCAGCCGTCGGCCGAGGCGTTAATGGCCACCGACGTCCACCACAGGGCGGCGTAATGGGTTTCCTGATCGTAAGGGCTGAGACCCGAGCCGCCGGACATGTTGGTCTGGTCCAACAGCAAGGCCTTGCGCGGCCGACCCTGGCTGTCCAGTCCCACCAGGTTGGCGGCCTGACGGACACTGTCGCGGTAGACCCGGGTCGCCAGCAGGTCGCGGATCATCCATTCATGCCAGGCCAGGGCGTCGATCTGGTCGTCGGACGTCGCCAGCAGGCGCCGTGCCCAGTCGATCCCACGCTTGTCAGCGGCATTTTCGATTAAGGGCCCGTTGCTGAACTGGGAGCTGGCCGGCATGGCGATGCGGACACCGGCACGTGCGTTGGCAGGATCGGCGCGGACCTGGGCAGCCATGCTCTGGAACATTTGCTGGAAACTGGCGAAGTCTGGGTAATTGAGGTTCGGCTCATCGGCAAAACTGAGGTAATGGAGGCCTTTGCCGCCCAAAGCGCGGGTCGCCGTGAGCCAGGCTTGCAAGCCGCTGTGACTGGTCCGGTCGGGCTTTAGATCGGACCGGCGCTGGCTGGCCGCCAACAGGGTGATGTCTTGGCTGATGGCGAAGCGGTCCTGGTACAAGCGTCGGAAGGCATCTTCATAAGTGCCCCTGGCCGCCGTGATATCGACGAAGCTGTAAAGGGTTGCCGCCTGGGGTTTGAGTGCATCGAGCACGGCGTAGCTGGATGGCGGCAATAATTCGTAGGGCAGAGCGATACCCAGCTTGGGGGTCGTGCCGAGTGTCTCGTTGTACAGTTTCAGGTGGGTTTGACCCGGATTCTGGCGCAGTGGCAGCAGGTGCGCCGGGTCCTGGGCGAACAGGTTGGCGGTGCCGTCCAGCCAGAACGCGGCCTTACCGTTGCCCTGCAGATGCAAGCGCCAGATTTGTTCGACGTCAGCCATCGGCAGGGCGACCTGATCGAACTGCCAATAAGCCCGGTATGGCTTGAGGTTCAGTTGCAACTGCTTGCCGTCGCTGACGCGCCGGGCTTGCAGCGCACGTACGCCGCCGTGAAACTTGCCTGCCAGCACCGCCTGTTCGCCAGCCGCTACCTTGAAATACAGCTCGTCGCCGTCGTGGGTTTCGGCATTGAAATGCACCTTTGCCGGAGCAAACAGGGCGCGGGTGCGCGCGTCATGCTCGACGGTGTAGCGACGGAAGCTGTAGCCGGGAATTTCCAGGCGATAATTGGCGGCACCCGGCGGCAGCGGCCACTGCTGTTCGCCACGGGGCTGATCCGCCTTGACCAGGCGTTCACCTGCCAATCGTCCCTGGCCGTCGAGCAGATACAGGTGTTCGGTATTGGCCTCGGCTTGCCAGGCGGGCACCCAGCGTACGGTGACAGTGTCCTGGCGGTCGGTTTGCAGGTACAGGCTGCCGTCACGGATGCCGGTCCATTGCATGGACGCGCCATGGGCCAACAAGGCCAGGCTCCAAAGGCACAGGCCTGCGGCCATTTTCCATCCATGCCGTACTGGCCCCATCGCGAGCAAGCTCGCTCCCACAGTTGATTTATGGTGGTCGCGGAGAGTGTGTTCGGCACCAGGCTTTTGTGGGAGCGGGCTTGCTCGCGAAGAGGGCGGCACATCCACCATTGATGCAAGCCGACCCACCGCTTCCACAAGAACAACCCCGCACCCTGTGGGAGCGAGCTCGCTCGCGATGGCGGCTTGGCGGGCAACCATGTTCATGCCGATTTCCCCAGTAACATCTGACGCATCGGCAGCAAATCGCTGGGCAGGATGATCAGCGTCTGCCACAGCGCTACGCCGCTGAGGCGGCAATACATGACAAGCATTGCCAGGGTGACACCCAGGTAGGCGATCGAGGACGCGGCGGCAGCGCCGACGATGCCGTAGCGCGGGATCAAAATCAGGTTCAGCGCCAAGTTCAACAGCGCCCCCCCGCCCATCAGCAGCGAAACGGTGCCGGGGCGGTTCTTGCCCAGCAGGTCCAGGCGCAGGATGCTCGCATAGCACAACCCGAACACCCCTGGCAGCAGCGCCAGCAGGGCCGGGTAAGCCGGTTGATAGTCGATGCCGAACAGGGTAACGATCAGCCATTCGCCGACCAGTACCATCCCCAGGCAGGCGCCCAGCATGGCCGTGGCGGTGAGGCGCAAGGCCAGCGGGGTCAGGCGCTTCATGTCGCTGTCCTGCTGCAGCAGGCGTTTCATCAGTGGCGTGGTGACCGCTTCCGGCACGATATGCAGCAGTTCGGCCGCCGCGCTGGCCATGGCGTAGTGCCCCAGCGCCGTGCTGCCCAACAGCGCGCCGATGAACAGGTAATCCGAGCGCGTCATCAGTTGCTGGAACAACAGGTCCGGATGACTGCGGACGCCGTAACGCAGCAGTTCGGTCTGGCCGGTGCGATCCCAGTGCAGAGTGACCGCATGATCGCGACGCAACCACATCAAACCCGCCAGCACCACCAGGCTCAGGCCCGCCAGCCAACTGATCAGCGCCGCTTCCAGCGCCGTGTCTTTCCACATCCAGAACAGCGCCAGGAACAGCAACAGTGGGGCCAGGGACTCCATCAGCCGCAAGGCATTGAACGCGCCGACGCCACCGGAGGCATTGTGCAGCGTCAGCAGGCCGGTCTTGAGCGCCGCCAGCGGCACGGCCAGCAACAGCAGCCAGGCCAGCAGTCCCAGTTGTATGGTGACATCCAGTTGGGCGCCGAACTCACGTACCAGCGCCACCACCAGCAGCGTCAGCAACCCCGCCAGCAGACAACCGAAGACCAGCACGTGGCTGAGCAACAGGCTCATCGAGCGATGCTGCGCCGCTTGGTAACCCACGGCGGAATTCAGCCCCCCACTGGTGGTGGCGCTGATCAGGTCCGGCAGAGTGCTGAGCAGTGCCAACAGTCCGCGTTCGCTGGGCCCCAGGATGCGGGCCAGCAACACGTTGCGCAACAGGCGCAGGCCGATCATCGCCAGGCTCGTGCCCATGCTCATCACCAGGAGCCTGAGGTAACGTGCGCGGTTCATGAACGGGCTCCTCGGCGAATACGCCAGGCCAATAACTCAGGGTGACAGGCGTTGCGTTGGCTGACGCCGAAACGTGGCAGGTTCAGAGGGTCGCCGTCATGGCGATACAGTCCGGCCTCGGTGCCCAGCGCGAACGGAAAACCGTGGGCCGCTACCTGCTCTCGCACACGTGCGTCATTATCACCGTTGGGGTAGCAATACACCGGCAAGGGTTGGGCGCAGCCATTTTCCAAGGCCGTCCAACTGCGGGTCAGTTCTTCATGCAGGCGCTGGTCGTCCAGCCCGGTCAGGATCGTGTGGCTGGCGCCATGGGGGCCGAAGCGGACCAGGCCGGAATCCTCGAGCATGCGCACCTGGGGCCAGTCCAATGCTTGGGGTTGGGAACCGTGCGGGCAGGTTTCGGTGAGGTCGCTCAAAGTGCATGGATCGAGGCTCTTGAGGCTTTGCAGGTAGTGCAGCAGTGCCAGGCTGCGACGCTCGTCGTCGATGTCATCGAGCAGCACTGGCAACGGCCGACCGACGTGTTGCAAGTGCTCGATCAGCGAGCGCCGCGCCACCTGCCCATGGCTGCCCCACAGGGTTTCACCGATGCTTTCCCACCAGAAATGCTGCCGGCTGCCAACGAAATCGGTGGACAGGAAAATGCTCGCCGGCACCTGGTATTGGCGCAACAGGGGAAAGGCGTTCATGGCGTTGTCGCGCCAGCCGTCGTCGAAGGTCAAGGCCACCCGGGGACGGTTTGGAACGCTTTCAGGATCGGCCAGCAGCAAGGTCATCAACGGCACGCATTCAAAATGCTGCTGCAGCCAGATCAACAAGTGTTCGAACGCCTCGGGCCCCACGCACAGCTCGTTGCGATGGGGCAGTTCGGCGGCGGGGTCGTTGTTCAGTACCCGGTGCAACATCAGAATGACGCCGGCGCCACGCAATGCATGGCGACCCAGGGACGTGTTCAGGTACAGCCAGCCGCCGGTGCGCTTGATTGTGGTCTTGATGTGGGTATTGATCGGCATGTCACGCACTCATCGAGTCTGATCGGGGGTCCATTGGTTGTAGCTGTGCCCACGCAAGAACTGCCACAGGCCGGCGACCATGCCGGCCAGGGTCACCAGCACGAACGCGGCGAGGCGAAACGGTCTGGGCAAGCGATGACGCACGTCCAGCAGGCCGGCCACGGCGAAGGCGTAGCCGAGTAGTTGGGCAGACAGGATCAGGCGATAGAAACCATGTTCATCGAGCAACCAGAGGTTGGCCACCAGCAAGGGCAGCAACAGCACCGGCGCCAGCCGGCGGATCAGCTTGTGGCTAATCAACGCGATGGCGTACAGGCCATGGCACAACGGGTTGAGTAGCTCACGCCGGGCCGCCAGACTGATCAGGCCGCCGACGGTGACGCGCTGGCGGCGGCTGAACTGACGGCCGGCTTCGTCCACGCCTTGATCGAGCACCTTGGCGTCGTCGACGTAGACGACGCGCTTGCCGGCGACCGGTGCGCAGGTGTTGATAAAAAAATCGTCGTTGACCAGGGCTGGAATCGGCTGGTACAGCTCGCGGCGCAACGCCTGCAGAGCTCCGTCGGCCGAGACCGTGCAACCGGTGCGACTTTCCACCCGGCGCAGCCAGGCTTCGTAGTGGCGGTACAGGCTTTCGCCCACGCTCAGGCCTGAGCCTGGGACGGGAATGTTCATATTACCGACAGTACCGCCGACCCCAGGATCGGCAAACGGCGCCAGCAGGCGCTCCAACGTGCCGTCGAGCCAGTGAACGTCCGCATCGGTAAACACCAGGATATCGCCCGTGCAACGACTGACCGCGGCGTTGAGTACGCTGTTCTTGCCTTGGCGCGGCAAGTCGAGTACCTCGATGCGCGGATCTTCGAAGCTGCGCGCCAGGGCCACGGTCTGGTCGGTGGAGCCGTCGCTGGCGACAACGATCTGCAGGCTGGCCGCTTGATAATCATGGGCCAGCAGATTGCGCAGTTTGTTCTCGATATTGCGTTGTTCGTTGTGCGCGGCAACGATCACGCTGACCCGTTGCGCAGGCAGAGGCCCAGGCCTGAGCCTGGGAAAAAACGGCCCGGCGAGCGTCAGCAGCAATGGGTAACCCAGGTAGGCGTATACCGGCAATAACAGGCACAACCAGAAAATGAACTCAGCCACGGGCAGGCCTCCTTGCTTTCCAATGACAAAGGCTGAGGATGAGCGCGGCGCCGGCCAGGTGCAGGCGTACCCAGTGCAGGCCCCAGAGCTGCAGGGTCAGGCACGGGTTACGGTGCTTGTGGCTCTGGTGAAAACTCAGCACCAACCCCGGCACGGTCGTCAACAGCCCCAGCATGAGTGCATGTTGAGGGGCGCCAGTGACCAGCGCGAAGATCGCCAGCAAGTCCAGCAGCCAGACAAGCACAGCCAACATCGGGAAGCGCAACAGGCGCAGGCTCAAGCCGTTGGTACGCAGCAATTGCACCAGACTGCCCTGGCGCCACAGCTCCTTGCCCATCCACTCGCGCCAGTTCATTTCGTAGCCCCAGTGCAGGGCGGTGTATTCATTGACCGACAGTAACCGTGCCCCGTTGGCTGTCTGGCGCAGGGTCAAGTCCTTGTCCTCACCGGTGCGCAGGGTCTCGTTGAACCCGCCGGCCCTGTCGAACCATTGGCGGCGCATCAGCAGGTTGGAGGTGGGTAGCCAATCCACGCGCTGCATGGTGTGTCGCAAGGGGAGCGAGGTCCGCCGATGCCAGGCCGTGGCGTACCAGGGGGCTTGCGCGGGGGTGTACAGGTCCAGGCCGAATACATCGGCGACGTCTGCGGTCTCCAATTCCAGCAAATGCGTCAGCCAGTCCTCGGGCATTTCGATGTCGGCGTCGATGAAGGCCAGCCATTCACCGCTGGCAACCTGCGCTCCGCGATTGCGCAGGGCGCCGATCGGCACGCCTGGAACCACCAGGACCTGAGCACCGAACTGCCGGGCAATCTCCGGCCCCTGATCCTGCGAGCCGTTGTCGACCACGATCAACTCGCACGCAAGACTGGCGGCATTGGCGGCCCGTTGCGCGGCCAGCAATGTGCGGCCGATGTGCCGGGCCTCGTTGTACATCGGGATGACGATACTGACGCGGCTCATGAACGGGCCTCCTGCGGCGCGGCCTGCTCGGCGTCGTAACGCAATATGCTGCTCAAGGCGAGCATGATCCACAGTAACTTGTGGTTCGGCGCGCTGAGGAACATCAGAAACAACGCCAGCGACAGGAAACTCATGCCCAGGTGTGTCAACAGGTCCGCCTGGGTCCAGTCCCGGCGCTGGAGCCAGAGTTGGCGCGTGCGCACCAGGTTGTAGAGGCCCAGCCCAATCATGCCGACAAACATCAGGCCGCCTGGTACGCCGATTTCGCTGAAGATTTGCAGGTAGGTATTATGGGCCTCACGGTACAGATCCCCCCGTTTGCGATTGGCCGAGAACGCCTTGGCATAGCCGGTGGGGGCGTAGTGCTGCGGAAATGTCCCGGGGCCTGAACCGAGTATCGGCTTCTCGCGGATCATCTGGCTGCCCACCACAATGTACGAGGCGCGGCGACCCAGGGAGCCGTCCTTGTAGTCGTTGGTGCCGGAGCTGAGGATACTCAATGACTGGATGCGCGCCACGTAGCTAGCAGGCATCAAGACGATTGTCGCTGGGACCATGAGTGCCACGCCGAGCATCGCGAACCCCAGGTGACGAGGACGTACGCGTGGGAGCTGCGCCCGATAGTGATACAACCCGATCATCAGCGTCAGCAACAACACGACCAGCCCTGAACGCGATTCGGTCTTGGTCATTCCCCCCAACAACAGCATGAGACCGCCACCCCAGAACAACCGGTGCAGCAGGTTCTGGCTGCGTATTGTCAACAACAATGCCAGCGGTACGGTAAACGCAATCAACAGCGCAAAGGCGTTCGGGTCTTCCAGCAAACCCAAGGCGCGGCCTTGTTCCTGGTATTTGGCTGAAAACATCGCGAGCACGCAGGTCGTGGCGACGCTCACTGTCATCAGCCGGGCGAACATCTCCAGGTTCAGCTCGCGCCCGATCAACAACGTGATCATGAACAGGATCGGCCCTACTGCGAGTTCACGCATCTGCATCAGGGACATGTCCATGTTTTCCGAGATCAACAGGCTCAAGCCATACAACGTCATGAAGCCGAGCAATGGCTTCCAGATATTGCTACGCAAGCGCGTCGCAGGGATCTGGTGCAACGCCAACTGCAGCATCAAGATCAGGATCAGCGCCATGCCGAGGAATTTGCTGCCGGATAGCGCGTTGTCCTTGAACAGGCCTTCGAATGGCAGCAGCACGGCAATGCCCAGCAAACCCCAGCAGGGCTTGCGGTATAGCGCAGCAACACCCACCAGCCCAAGCACTGCACCCGGTGCGAGAAACGGATAAGGGCTGGCCAGCAATGCCAGGCACACCAGCCCCAGCAGACCGACGATCGAGAGCGGGATGATCATGGCCGAGCCTCCCGTGCCGTGCGGATATAGAGTTGCGACCAGCGTTCGGCCAGCGCGCGCAGGTCGTAGCGGTCGCGTTGGGTGCGGCGTGCGTTGTCGGCGAGGATCCGCGCCAGGTGCGGTTCGCTGAACAGTGTTTCGATCTGGCGTGCCAGCTCCTCGCTGTCGTCCGGGGCGGCGAGCAGGCCGTTGTGGCGGTCTTGCAGGATATCGGGAATGCCACCGACGCCGAACGCCACCACGGGCACGCCGGCCTGCATGGCTTCGAGCAGGATCATCGGCGTGCCTTCGGTGCGTGAACTGATCACCAGCGCATCGAGGCGGCTCCACCAGTCGTTCATGTCCGTCTGATAACCGGGCAACTCGATGCGCATGGGCAGCCCGGCGTCAACGATGCGCTTGAGCAAGGGCTGGCGTTCCGGCCCGTCGCCGAGCATGACCGCGTGCAGCGAGGCATGGCGCTTGCACAACGGAATCATCGCGTCGAGGAACAGGTCCGGGCCTTTCTCGTTGCTCAGGCGGCCGACATAGCCGACCCGCCAGCGTTGCCTGTCGTCGCGATGGGGCAGGGGCGTCGTGACGGCCGGCAGGCCGTTGGGGATCACGTCGAGTTTTTCCGCGTTCACGCTGGCCTGGCGGTGCAGCGCCGCAATGCTTTCGGCCACGCACACCACGCGCTTGACCGGCGCGGTACGGCACAGTTGCAGGCTCAACCACGTATAGAACCGCTGCTTGGGGCTGCGCGGCGTAAAGCCGTGCTGCGTGATCACCAACGGCAGGCGCAACAGGGTCGCCGCGGCCCAGCCGAACAACAGGCCCTTGAAGTTGTGCGTATTGATCAGCGGGCGCTCGGCGCGCCGTTGCCGCAGATGCTGCAACAGTTCGGGCCAACTGGCGCAGTGGTGGCAGTCGATCCCGGCCTGGCGGAACCGCGTGATCAAGGTCGGCGGCGCCGCCAGGAACAGCACCTGATGCTGGCCGGGTGTCGCCACACAATGATCGAGCAGCATCCGCTCGGCCCCATAGAAGCCACCGCTGCCGAGCAGATGGATGATCGACAGGGGGCGGCTGCAGTGGGACGTGCTCAGCGGCGCGTTCAATTTTTCACCCAATGGACAAGGCTGGGCACGCTCCAGTTGCGGTGCGGGTTGATCTGCTCGGGTGACTGCTCGTTGATCACCAGCAGCACCGGCAGGTCCAATTGGTGGCCGATTTGCGCCGGATGCTTGAAGCGATGGTCGAAGAACTCACGCACATAGACCAGGGCGATCGCCAACAGCAGGCCGCTGAACAAGCCGAAGGCGATGATCAGCATCGGCTTGGGAAACGCGGCAGAGGTGGGCTCGAAGGGCGGGCTCAGTACCCGGGCGTTGGACAGGTCGTTGTCCAGCGAACGGGCGGAGCTGGCTTCGGCGAACCGTTGGGCATAGGTGGAGAACGCCGCATGCAGGGCGTTGATCTCGGTGTCCATCTGCCGCAGCTTGCTCTGGGTTTCCTGAAGTTGGTGGATGCGCTCCTTGAAGGCGGCGATACGTTCGACCTTCTGGTTGATCACCGAACTGACCACCGCCAGGTCGGTGGTGCGTTCCTGGATACGGTTGTTCACCACTTTGAGGAATTGCTGGCGAGTGCGCATGATCTGCTCCCGGGCCAGCAGCATGGGTTCGCTGCTAGGCTGGAAGATCGCCAGGTCGTTGAGGTAGCGGCTGACCTGGCTGGTCAATTGCTCGCTCATTTGCCTGATCTCCCGATCTTCGAAGGCAATGTTGTCCATGGTGGTGGTGAAGGTGAATGGGAAGGTGTAGTCGTTGAATCGCGCGCTGTTCGCCGCCGCCAGGCTGGTCTTGAGGTAATCCAGCCAGCGTTGGCCTTGCAATAGACGGTCCTGGAACAGGTTCAGGGCCTGCTCCTCGGTGTTGATCGCATTCAAGCGGAAAGTGATTTCTTCCTTGGGATCGGAAGAACCTACGCCTTCGAGCAGGGTCAGGCGGTTGGCCTCCAAGCCGTCAAGGCGGGCCTGGTACTGGACTTTTTTCTGCTCGTAGAACGTCTGGGGCAACTCGATCGATTGCAGGTCCTGGCGACCGGTGAGGTAGTTCTCCAGCAGTTGCGCCACGAACCGGGTGCCCTGGGCCGGGTCGCCGAAGCTGTAGACAATGGAGATGACGTTGGAGCCGGGCAAGGTCTCGATCTTCAGGTTTTCAATGGCGTCGTCGGTCAGCGTATCGAGCACGGTGTCGCGTACCGGATCGACCTCGAGCCCCAAGCCGTCGCGCAACGGATTGATGACGTACTCACGCAATGGCTGGGTGACGTAGCGCTTGAGCGGTTCGCTCACCCACTTGTTGAGGATGCCCGGGTTTGGCGTGTACTCGCCCTGGTCGCGCAGCGTCTTGATGGTTTCGCGAATCAACGCCGGCGAGCGCAGGATGTTGCTCTCGGTTTCCATGTCCGCCAGTGTCGGTGGGACGAATGTCGCGTTCTCCTGGTTCAGCGAAGTCGTGGCGTCGCCTTGGGAAAGTTTTTTCGACTGGACGATCACCTGGGCGGTGATATCGAAGCTCTGCTTGAGCATCAAGGGCAGCACCAGGGCGATCACGGCAAAAATCAGGAAGACGCGCTTCACCCACTGCTTGTTGGCGAAGAAGATCCTGAAGAACTCGTGCAAATAGTTTTCCTTGGGGTTCATGATCGTTCACCTGGGGTCAGTTGCCGTTGCTGTTTTTGTCGAGGTCGTAACCGAAGCTGACGCCAACGCCTTGGAACAGCACCACATCGGCCAATTGCCGGGCCATTTCACCGGCTTTGGCCAGGCCGGTCTTGGGCACGAAAAGCATGTCTTCCGGCTGCAGGTAGGCGATCTGCGAGGCATCGCCACTCAGGGCTTTTTCCACGTCGTAGTGACGGGCTTCGACCTGGTTGCCGTTGCGCCGCATGATCACCACCGAGTCGAGCCTTGCCTTGACGTTTGTGCCCCGGGCCAGGGTCAGCGCCTCGAGAACGGAGATCGGCCGACGTATCGGGTAGGAACCGGGTTGGGCCACTTCACCGAGGACGTAGATCTCGTTGCCGGCGGTGGACTTGAGCAGCACGTCCACCGTCATGTGGCCGGGCAGTTGGGCATAGCGTTCGTTGAGGAAGGTTTCCAGCTGGGTGACGGTCATGCCTTGCAACGGCACGGCACCGATTTCCGGGAAGCTGGCGTAGCCATCCCGGCCCACGATGATTTCCCGGCTCATGCCGGTGGCCGGATGGGTCAGGGTGTTGCGCAGGGTCGTCTCGCCGGACAGCGGGCTGGTCACCATTACGGTCAATTGGTTGCGATTGGGCTGGAACAGCATCTTCTGGTTGTAGGCACGCTGCACTGCCAGGCGCGCCTCGTCGGTGGTCAGGCCGGAGACTTTCACCGAGGTGTTGGCGCCCGGCAGTTCTATGCTGCCGTCGGGCATCACCTGTTGCGTGCCGTTGAGTTGGCTGGCGGCGGTGAAGTTCAGGGCAACCTGGTCGCCCGGCTGCACGCGGTAAGCCTGGGAAGTGGTGGTGTCGATGTGAAAAATCACATCCAGCACATCCTGCGGCCTCAGGGTCTGTTCGACCTTGGGCATGTCGGTGGCCTGGGCGTTGGCCGGCGCGGCCGTGAGGATCTGTACCGGCATCGAACGGGTATCGCTGGTGCTGGAGCAACCGGCAAGCGGCAGCAACAGCAGGACAAGCATTCTGGCGTTCATCTCGTCATCCTTTTGCGGGCTTACAGGTTGTTGTAGAGCCATTTGGGCATGTAGTACTTGCGGCGATTGAACACGCTGCCGACCACCTTCGCGCCCGCCTGGACCAAGCGTTGCCGGGCGGCCTGGGCCACTTCCCAGCGGGTGTCCTCGCCGCGCACCACCAGCACCACGCCGTCCACCTGGGTGCTGATGACCAGCGTGTCGGTGGCTGAATACACCGCGTCGGCGTCGATCACCACGAAGCGGTACTGCGCCCCCAGTTGCCTGAACAATGGGCGCAGTCGCTCGGGGCTCAAGCGTTCGGTGTTATGTCCCAGGCGGCCATAGGGCAGCACGTCGAAGGGCAGGCTGGAAACCTGCACCACGCAGTCCTGCAACAGCGGTGGGGCGAGGGTGTTGAACAACAGATCGCTGAAGCCGCGCTCTTTGTGCAGCGACAGTTGCTGGCTGAGGTTGTGCGGCGACTGGCTCGCATCCACCAGTAACACGCGCCCGTTGCTCATTTGCGCCAGTTGAGCGGCCAACGCCATGGCGCTGGTGCTCGTACCGGTGCCGATGTTGGCGGCTGTCATGAGAAGGATCCGCAGATCCGGGTCAAGCACGGTCGAGGTCAGGTTGGTCTCGCTCGGGCTGGCTATGGTCAGGATATTCGTTGAACCGTCCATTTAACTCGCTCCGTGGCCGCTGAAAACTTTGAAGGGGGTAAGCATCAGGATCTTCAAGTCCAGCCACAGGCTTTGTTCAGCGATATAGCTGAGGTCCAATTCCACGCGCTGGTCGAAGTCGATATTGCTGCGCCCAGAGATCTGCCACAGGCCGGTCATGCCGGGGTAGATGCTCAGGCGCACAAGATGGTTGTCCTTGTAGCGATAGGCGTTGAACGAGGTCGGCCGCGGGCCTACCAGGCGCATGTCGCCGGTCACTACGTTGATCAGGTTCGGCAGTTCGTCGAGGCTGCTGCGACGCAGGAACCGGCCGATGGGCGTGATGCGCGGGTCGTTGTCGATCTTGAAATCGATGGCATCGGCACCGTGTTTGTTGAGGTGGCGCAGCGACTCCTTGAGGGCTTCGGCGTCGGCGACCATGGTGCGGAACTTGTACATGCCGAACACCCGACCGCGATAGCCGGTGCGTTTCTGTATGAACAGCACCGGGCCAGGGCTGGAAAACTTGACCAGTAGTGCCAGGCCCAGCAACAGCGGGCAGAAGACCACCAGGATCGCCAGTGCGCCGAGGCCGGCCACCACCCGATTGGTGCGCGAGACCGTCCAGGGCCGGCCACCGTCGCGACCGGTCAACCAACCACGGCCTTGGCGGTGAATGGCCGCGTCCAGGCGCCTGCGGTGCTCGGGATCGACACGTTTATCGCGTCCGGGGGCATTGGTCGCAATGATTTGCTCATGTCGGGTCATAGACTCCTCCGCTGAGATTGGGCCGCAAGCGGCGCATGGGCAGGCAGTGGGTAATACTCGAGGAACCACTGGATGAAGCGGCCCAGGCCGTCGTCCAGTTCGATGCCCGGCTTGAAGCCGGTGGCCCGCGCCAGGTCGCTGGCGTCGGCGCAGGTGTTGAGCACATCGCCCGCTTGCAGGGGCAGCAGTTCGACGCGGGCGGTGCGTCCCAGGTGTTTTTCCAGCAGCGCCACATAGGTGCGCAGCGTCACCGGGTGCTGCCCGCCGATGTTGTAGATCCGCCAGGGCGCGCGGCTGGTGGCCGGGCCCGGTTGTTCGTGATCCAGCAAGGGCGTGACCTGGGGCGCTTGTTCGATCAGGCGGGCGATGCTTTCGACGATGTCGTCGATGTAGGTGAAATCGCGCTGGTGCTCGCCGTGGTTGAACAACTGCAGTACACGGTCTTCGGTGATGGCGCGGGCGAACTGGATCGGCGACATGTCCGGCCGGCCCCAAGGGCCGTACACCGTAAAGAACCGCAAGCCGGTGCAGGGAATACCGAACAGGTGGCTGTAGCTGTGGGCCATCAGTTCATTGGATTTTTTGCTGGCCGCATACAGCGACAGCGGATGATCGACGTTGTCCTGCACCGAATAAGGCGTGCGCGGGTTGGCGCCGTATACCGAGCTTGAGGAGGCGTAGATCAGGTGCTTGACCGGATACCGGCGGCAGCTTTCCAGGATGTTCAGGAAGCCGGTGATGTTGCTGTCGACATAGGCCTGCGGGTTTTCCAGGGAGTAGCGCACGCCGGCTTGGGCCGCGAGGTGAATCACCACGTCCGGGCGCCGGGCCTGGAACCATTCGTCGATAGCCGGTGCGTCGGCCAGGTCGAGCCGCGCCAAGGGGAAGGTGCCGACCTGGTCGTTCACCCAGGCCACGCGGTCGTGCTTGAGCTGCGGGTCGTAATAGTCGTTGAAATTGTCCAGCCCGCACACCCGATGGCCGTCGCGCAGCAGCCGCAACACGACATGGGCGCCGATGAAACCGGCTGCGCCGGTGACCAGGATGTTCACGGCCGTGGCCCGGGTGCCGGGGTGCCGGGCACGGTGTGGCGCAGCCCGATACCGCGATACAACAGCCCGGCGGCGGCCAGGTGTTCGGGGTTGTACAGGTTGCGGCCATCGATGATCACCCGGGCGCGCAACTTGCTGGCCAGCAGGTCGAAATCCACCACGCGAAAGTTCTTCCATTCGGTGCAGATCACCAGGGCGTCGGCGTCTTCCAGGGTGTCATCGCGGGTCGCACAGAGGTTCAGGTCCTTGCGATAGCCATAGAGGCGACGGCATTCGGACATGGCTTCCGGGTCATAGGCCTGGACCCGGGCGCCATCGCGCCACAGCGCTTCCATCAGGTAGCGGCTGGGGGCTTCGCGCATGTCATCGGTGTTGGGCTTGAACGCCAGGCCCCAGATGGCAATCGATTTGCCGGCCAGGCCATCCGGGAATTGCTTCGCCAGTTTCTCGAAGAGGATGTGTCGCTGGCTGTCGTTGACGTCGGTGACGCTGCGCAGCAGGCGCAGCGGCATGCCGTTTTGTTCGGCGGTGTGCAGCAGGGCCCGCAGGTCCTTGGGAAAGCACGAGCCGCCGAAACCGCAGCCGGGGTAGATGAAGTGATAACCGATGCGTGGGTCCGAGCCGATGCCCTTGCGCACCGCTTCTATGTCGGCGCCCAGCCGTTCGGTGAGGTTCGCCAGTTCGTTCATGAAGCTGATGCGGGTGGCGAGCATGGCATTGGCGGCGTACTTGGTCAGTTCGGCGCTGCGGTTGTCCATGAACATCAGTTTTTCGTGGTTGCGGCAAAAGGGTGCGTAGAGCTCCGTCATCTGGTCGCGGGCCAGCGGGTCGGCGGTGCCGACGATGATCCGGTCCGGCCGCATGCAATCGGCCAGGGCGCTGCCTTCCTTGAGAAATTCGGGGTTGGACACCACGCGCACGTTCAACTGTTTCAGGCCGCGCCGGGCCAACGCCTGGCGGGCGCATTCGGCCACCTTGTCGGCGGTACCCACCGGCACCGTGGACTTGATGACCAGGGTGCGGTCGCTGTCCATGAAGTCGGCGATCTGCCGGGTGACGGCCAGCACATGGCTCAGGTCGGCCGAGCCGTCTTCATCGGCGGGGGTGCCGACGGCGATGAAAATCAGCTCGCCGTGATTGACCGCGTCGCTGGCCTGGGAACTGAACGACAAGCGTCCGGCCTTGATGTTGTCTTCGAGCAGATTGGACAACCCCGGCTCGCTGATGGTGGGGACGGCTTGTTGCAGTTGCCGGATCTTGTTCGGGTCGATGTCGATGCACAAAACGCGATGTCCGACGTCGGCCATTGCGGCCGCCTGAATCAACCCGACATACCCCGTACCAAATACGCTCACGTCCATTTTTGGCGCGCCTCGCAGACCGAATGATGTAACTCGGATGAAACTGTTTAGAGGGGTATAGCGCAGCTTCAGAAAAGCGTGTCAGCAAAATGACAGTTGTCAGTGTTGGCAATTCAAGTGAAGTCGGGCCTTTTGATATCAAGTCATTGACTGATCTAGCAAAGTGGCTGTTTTACTGGGGGTGTAGAGCATTTAAGAAAGCGATAAACGGTCGTTATTCATAGATTTTTATATTTTGTTACCTATTTTCGTGTCGTTTTTGGGGTAACTTTTTTTTGACGCATGGTTGGGAGGGGCATTTCTTGCGCTTTGAAAATCGGCTGCTAACGTGCAGGAACGAAGCGCTTTCGACACCGCGATCCGGTCGAGGAAAACATGGCCCGCTACCTCAAGGAATTGCTGCTGTTTTTGTACCTGCTCAAGGGGTACGCCTATTACCTGGACCGTCTCGATGCGTTGGGCCTGGGCTTGGCAACCTTGCTGTTCGGCGCCATGTTCGTGCTATTGGTGGTGGCGCTGTGGATGTGCGCCTACATACGCCAGACGATGGTCAGGCATGTGTTTGCCTTGGCGCTGTTTGTTTCAGCGGTTTTTTTCGAGGTGTACACCCAGGTCACGGACAGTTACCTGACCTACAGCCAGTTCGTCTCGCTGGTGTACTCGGGAGGGTTCATCCAGGAAGCGGCCTATCAGTATCGCGAGGTGATCATCAACGCGGTGATCGGCGGCTTGTTGCTGTTGTTCGGCATCGCCCTCAAGCCTCGGCGGATGCTGCGAGTGCCCGGTTATCTGCCGGTGCTCGCACCCATACTGGGCGTGGTGTTGCTCAGTGGCGTGCTGTTCGTGCGAGCGGGCGAGGGCGCGCGTGGCCTGCCGGTGATGTACACGCCGTTGGTCTATTTGAATCTCTTTGCCTACGAGTCCTTGCACAACACGATCGGCCCCCGGGAACCGGTCACCCTGACGCGGCGATCGTCTTTGATCGAGCAGGACATCGTACTGATCATCGATGAAAGCGTTGCCGGCAATTACCTGGATATCAACACGCCGTCTGGCGTGCACAGCAGCTTGAAGACACCGCCCGAGGGCGTGGATATTTTCAATTTCGGCTACGCGGCTTCCATCGCCAATTGCAGCGCCGATACCAATGTCACCTTGCGCTACGGCGGTACTCGCGCCGACTACATGCGCATCAATAGCACCTGGCCGTCGATCTGGCAGTACGCCAAGCAGGCCGGCTTGCGCACCGTCTACATCGACGCCCAGCGCACTGGCGGCAACCTGCAGAACCTGATGACCAAACTGGAAAAACAGGACATCGACGAATTCGTCCAATTCGACCAGACCAGCGTGCGCGATCGCGACATGGCGGCGGCGGCGAAGTTGATCGAATTGCTGGGCGACCACCAGGCCGAACTGGTGGTGATCAACAAGGTGGGGGCACATTTCCCGGTACACGACAAATACCCCGATGATTTCATGAGCTATCGTCCGGCCTTGCCGCGCGGGCAGTTCCAGGAAGTGAGCGATACCGGCAGACGCGACGGCTTCAATGGGCAGCAAGATGACTGGGTGTTGTACCGCAACGCCTACCAGAACACCTTGCTGTGGAACATCGGCGAGTTCTTCAAGCGAATCTTCCAACAGGCCGATTTGAGCCATGCCGTGTTGATCTACACCTCCGACCATGGCCAGGACCTGCACGAGCGCGGCAACCCCGGGCTTAACACCCATTGCGACAGCGACCCGGTGGCCGAAGAAGGCTTGGTGCCGTTGGTGGTGATCCAGGGCAGCCAATTGCAGACCCTCGATTGGCGCAACGCCTGGGCCCGGAACAAGGACCGCTCCAGCCACTACAACATCTTCCCGACGCTGTTGCAGTTGATGGGCTACGACCCGGTCGGGGTCGAATCGGCCTATGGAAAATCTCTGAGCCAGCCGACCGATGACGACTTTACCTTCAACTACCGCTTCAACGCACGGCTAGGGGCGAAACCGGCGTGGAAACATATCGACCTGGACAACATCGTGACACCGCATTCCAGCCAGGTTGAAATGGCGGTGGGGCATTGACTCTATACGCTGAGCTCTTTGGGAGTGGGCTTGCTCGTATGAGGCCGGCACATCCAACATCTTCATCGACTATGACGCCGCCTTCGCGAGCAAGCTCGTTCCCACATGGATTTTCGGCAGCCACAACATGCACATGCGCCGCAGAGCCCTGTGGGAGCGAGCTCGCTCGCGATGAGGCCTGCCCATCCACATCACCGCCAGCTGATACACCGCCTTCGCGAGCTCTCGCCTGGGCCGGCATTGCGGCTAATTCCGCTATCCTGAGCCTCACGTTCATTCATCGAGCTTTTTCATGCTTGAAGTCCGCAATGTCTTTAAAAGCTACCCCACGCCCCAAGGCCCGTTGCCGGTGCTGCAGGGCGTCGACCTGACCCTGATGCCCGGCAGCAGTCTGGCGCTGATGGGGGAGTCCGGCAGTGGCAAGAGCACCTTGCTGCACTTGGTCGCCGGGCTGGACAAGGTGGATCGCGGCAGCATACGCAGTGGTGAATATCGGCTCGACGGCATGAGCGAAAGCCAGCTGGCGAACTGGCGACGCACGGAAATCGGCCTGGTGTTCCAGCAGTTCAACCTCATCAGCAGCTTGTCGGTGGAAGACAACCTGGCGTTCCAGGCGCGCCTGTGCGGCCGCCATGACGCGGCCTGGCAAGCCCATCTGGTGCAGCGGCTCGGGCTTGCAGCGTTGCTGCGGCGTTACCCTGAACAGCTTTCCGGCGGCCAGCAGCAACGGGTGGCGCTGGGGCGGGCGCTGGCCTCGCGACCGCCCTTGTTGCTGGCCGACGAACCCACCGGCAGCCTCGACGAAGCCACCAGCGACGAAGTGCTGCAACTGTTGCTGGAGCTGCTGGAGGGCAGCCCCACCAGTCTGTTGATGGTGACCCACAGTCCACGGGTGGCGGCGCGCCTGGCCCAACGTGTGGTGTTGCACGGCGGACGGTTGGCGCAGGTGGCGCAGGGGTGATGATCTTTCGCCAGACCCTCAAGGCCCTGCTCAGCCATTGGCGCCAACACCCGGTGCAATTCTTCAGCGTGCTGACCGGCCTCTGGCTCGCCACCAGCCTGCTCACCGGCGTGCAAGCGCTGAACAGTCAGGCCCGGGACAGCTACGCCCGGGCCAGCCAATTGATCGGCGGCCAACCCCAGGCCAGCCTCAATGCCCCCGCTGGCGGCACCTTCCCTCAGCAATGGTTTATCGATTTGCGGCGCCAGGGCTGGCCGGTGTCGCCGGTGTTGCAGGCCCGGGTTCTGCTCAAGGGGCACGAGGATCAGCGCTTGCAACTGATGGGCATCGACCCGGTGTCGTTGCCTCCCGGCACGGCCCTGGCGGGGCAGGCGCGGGACATGAGCGAGGTGGTCGAGTTTTTTACCGACCCCGGTCGCACGTGGGTCGCCCCGCAAACCTTGCAGGCCTTGGGGCTGGGCGAGGGCGACCGGCCTCGTACAGTCGATGGGCAACCGCTGCCGCCGCTGCATGTCCAAGTGGACATGGCGCCGGGCGTGTTGTTGATGGACATCGGTTTTGCCCAAGCAGTACTCGGGTTGCCGGACCAGCTGTCGCGGCTGTTGTTGCCCGCCACGTTCAACGCCGCGCTGCCGGAGGCCTTCAGTGATCGGCTGCAATTCAAGCATGCCGATGAAGAAAACAACCTGTCGCGCCTGACCGAAAGTTTTCACCTGAACCTCGACGCCTTGGGGTTTTTATCGTTCGTGGTGGGGTTGTTCATCGTTCACGCCGCCATCGGCCTGGCCCTCGAACAGCGCCGCAGCCTGCTGCGCACCCTGCGGGCCTGTGGCGTCAGTGCGCGGATGCTGGTCACCAGTCTGGCGATTGAGCTGGGTGCGCTGGCCTTGCTGGGCGGAATCGCCGGGGTACTCAGCGGCTACTGGCTGGCGGGCCTGTTGTTGCCCGATGTCGCGGCGAGCCTGCGGGGTTTGTACGGTGCCGAAGTGGCCGGGCATTTGAACCTCAGCCTGGGGTGGTGGCTCAGCGGTGTCGGCCTGAGCCTGCTCGGCGCGCTGCTGGCCGGGGCCGACAGCCTGCTGCGGGCGGCGCGTTTGCCCTTGCTGGCGCTGGCCAATCCCCAGGCCTGGCATCAGGCCCATGGACGCTGGCTGCGACGCCAGGGTTGGGTGGCGATATTGGCGGCGCTGATCGCCGTGTCGGCATTGATCTGGGGGGACAGCCTGGCCAGCGGTTTTGTCTTGATGACCAGCTTGTTGCTGGGGGCTGCGCTGGCCTTGCCGGTGTTGCTCAATCGCGCGCTGAACCTGCTGGTGCGCCGCAGCCGCTCGGTGCTCGGGCAATGGTTTCTCGCCGATTGTCGCCAGCAACTGCCGACGTTGAGCCTGGCGCTGATGGCCTTGTTGTTGGCGCTGGCGGCCAATATCGGTGCCGGTAGCATGACTGCTGGCTTCCGCCAGACCTTCAGCAACTGGCTCGAACAACGGCTGAGCGCCGAGTTGTATATCAACCCGCAAACGCCGGCCCAGGCGGTGGAGTTGCACGCCTGGCTCAAGCAGCAACCGGCGATCACTGCCGTCGTGCCCATCTGGCAGGTATCGATCCCGCTGCAAGGCTGGCCGACGGATATCTACGGCATCATCGATCATCCCCACTATCGCCAGCATTGGCCGCTGTTGGAATCGGCCAGTGACGAGCCTTGGGGACAACTCATCCACGCCGACACGCTGATGCTCAGCGAACAGCTGGCCCGGCGCCTCAAGGTGAGGATTGGCGACCCGTTGATCATCCCGACACCCACCGGACCGTGGACGCCGCGGGTCGTCGGGATCTATGCCGACTATGGCAACCCCAAGGGGCATGTGCTGGTCAATGCCGATCATTTGCTGGCGCACTGGCCGAACCTGACGCCGAATCGCTTTAACCTGCGTATCGAACCGTCCGCGATGGCTTCGATGCTGACGGCGTTGCAGAGCCGGTTCAGCCTGGACGACAGCCACATCGTCGACCAGGCCCGGCTCAAGGGCTGGTCGACCCAGGTGTTCGAGCGCACCTTCGCCGCCACCGCCGCCCTTAACAGCCTGACCCTGGCGGTGGCGGGGGTGGCGTTGTTCATCAGCCTGCTGACCCAGAGCCAGAGTCGTCTCGGTCAGTTGGCGCCGCTGTGGGCGCTGGGGGTGACGCGTCGGCAACTGATGTTGCTCAACCTCGGCCAGACCTGGTTGCTGGCGCTGCTGACCCTGGTCCTGGCCTTGCCGCTGGGCATTGCCCTGGCCTGGTGCCTGGACGCGGTGATCAATGTGCAGGCCTTCGGCTGGCGCCTGCCATTACGGGTGTTCCCGTTGCAATTGGTGCAGTTGCTGGCCCTGGCGATGCTCGCCACGCTCCTGGCCTCGGCCTGGCCGCTGTATGCGTTGTACCGCACGCAGCCGGCGGATCTGCTGAGGACCTTTGCCCATGAAGATTAAAATTGGCGTGTTGCTGCTGGCGCTGCTCAGCGGTTGTGATGACTCAGCGCCGACTCAAAAGGGCTTTGCCGGCCTCGGCGACCAGGCCGTCGCGTTCACGCCTGTCGTGCCTGGGCGGGCGTTCAGTTTTCCGGCCGACCACGGCATTCATGACGGTTTCCGTATCGAGTGGTGGTACGTCACTGCCAACCTCAAGGATGCCCAGGGCCGGGATTTCGGTGTGCAATGGACGCTGTTTCGCAACGCCTTGGATGCCGCGCCCCAGGCCAGCGGCTGGCGCAACCAGACGATCTGGCTGGGCCATGCGGCGGTCACTTCCGCCACCGTGCACCATGCCGCCGAGCGTTATGCCCGAGGCGGAGTGGGGCAGGCCGGGGTGCAGGCGGTGCCTTTCGATGCCTGGATCGACGACTGGCAATTCACCAGCCAGGCTGCTGCGACCGAGCCGTTGGCGGACATGCAATTGAAGGCGCGCGACCGCCGCTTCAGCTATGCGTTGCGGCTGACGTCGAGCCGCCCGTTGGTGTTGCAAGGCGATCAAGGCTTCAGCCAGAAATCCGAACAGGGGCAGGCGTCTTACTACTACAGCCAGCCGTTTTTCCAGGCCAGCGGTGAATTGGAAATCGACGGTCAGCGTCACACGGTCAGCGGCCCGGCCTGGCTCGACCGCGAATGGAGCAGCCAGCCCTTGACCGCCAACCAGACCGGCTGGGACTGGTTCTCCCTGCACCTGGACAATGGCGAACACCTGATGCTCTATCGCATGCGCCACAAGGACGGCGCGCCGTACCTCACAGGCACCTGGATCGACGCCCAGGGCCAAGCGCAAACCCTGCACGCCGCAGAGATCAGTCTCGTGCCTCTGGACACCACTGAAGTCGCCGGACGCTCGATGCCGGTACGCTGGGCCATCAAGATCCCCGGCAAACAACTCGACGTGACCCTTCAGGCACTCAATCCCAAGGCCTGGATGAACCTGCGCA
The DNA here is from genome assembly GCF_900111955.1 of Pseudomonas sp. NFIX10. Classification (NCBI taxonomy): domain Bacteria; kingdom Pseudomonadati; phylum Pseudomonadota; class Gammaproteobacteria; order Pseudomonadales; family Pseudomonadaceae; genus Pseudomonas; species Pseudomonas sp. NFIX10. The sequence continues at coordinate 137,668 of NZ_FOKH01000016.1, forward strand.
TTCCCTATTGGGAAGGCCCGGTACGACTCAGTGGCAACCAGGGCGGCACGGGTTACCTGGAAATGACCGGCTACTGAGAATCGCCGGAACTCCCTGCGAACGTCGACCCTCATAACTGATGAATGTCTCGCAGGAGCCCGCCATGAGCGATGACCTCAAACTTCCGTCGCTGGCCGACTGGCAGCAGTTGTTCGACGACAAGGCCTATTGGCAGCAGTCCCCCGATGCCCACTTCACCGAGCTGATGCGGGTGGCCAATGACCTGTTCGGCCGGGGCGCCATCGACCTGGCGCGTTGGCAGGACTTGAAGAACCAGGCCGAGCAACTGCACCAGCGCTCTCCCGATGCCAATGTCGCTGAAGAAGTCGCCGACCCCGATGCCTGAATCCCGATATCCAAGGAGTTCGCCATGAAGCACAACCCCGATCGAACCCCACCTAACCCGGACGCGCCAGCATTGCCCGGCGAAGTGGAGCGCGATAACGATGCGTTGCGACCCAATGACCCGGCCAAGCGTAAACAGCAACGGGGTGACCCTGAAGCGGGGGACACCGATGCGCAGAAAACCGGGCGGCGTGGCTGAAGTACGTCACGCCGGCTGGTCTTAAAAAGAGTTTTGTAATGCCAATTATTGTTCTGTGCGGATAGCTTTTACATCTGTGCATGTTTTGTATAACTGTTTGTACAGTTATGCGTGTAGGAGCTGTGTAGGAGCTGTCGAGTGCATACGAGGCTGCGATCTTTTATCTTTCGCTTGAGACTCAAGTGTCTGGGGAAAGATCGCAGCCTCGTATGCACTCGACAGCTCCTGCACAGCGCCTACACAACCGGCATAGTTTCAATAATAAACAATTATTTAAACAGCCTCGCGGACATACTCTCAAAGTTCCATTATTATTGTGCCTGTTCGCCCAGTGTCAGGCTCTTTACCAGTGCATGGATTGCCGAGGCCGTCGCACTGGGCGAACACCTCTCGGTGTCAAGTAATCACTCATCATTTCAATGCGCATCGGCCAGTAGAACTGGCCGGTGCATGACGTTGCTTTCGAATTAACCGGAGGTCGGTGCACGCCAGTCATCGGTACCCACGGTGCCGCAGGCGATGTGCTCCCACCTGATCTTGCGAAACGAGAAATGTACATCTTGCAGGTGAGTGAAATGCGAATTCGCCGGGTCTTGGCAGTTATGCATGTAGTCCTTGATCTCGACGATGATCGCGTCCTCCAGTGTGGTGGTGTAGTAGTGCTGTTGGATGCCGGCGGCCGAAGTGCGGTACCACTTGATTTCAACTATGACCAGTAGTTCGGTATCGGTCATCGCTCCCAGCAACAACGGCGAGGCCTTGTCGAACACTTTGGTGATGACCATGGGGCTGTGTATGCGCTGGCCGGTTGGCTGACCGGACTGAGGGTCGCGCGGGATGGATACGTTGTGTTGGAAGCCCTGCACCATGATCTGGTCTGTGTGACCTTCCTGATAGGTATTGCCCACCGAGTCGGCGGTAAACGCGCCGGCAGTAATCAGACCTTGTTTGGTGCCTACGATGGACATATATGCGGGGGTAGCCAAGGGATGCTCTCCTTCCTGGATAACGATAGGGCCTGGGACGGAATCGTCCGAGGTGGCCTGACGGTTATCAAGTGCTATGCCAGACTCAAAAAAACTATAAATATCAATAAGTTGTTTTTGGCTGAGGCGGCTATTCCCTTCAGTTGGGCAACAAAGCGCACAAACGCTTGCCCGAGGCATTGCAGATATTAACGGCCCACCCGGACGTCGCTCTACCCGGGCAGAATCACCGAGGAAGCGCGCCGCACTGCGCGCCTGTCAGGCAACTTCTTGCCGTTTTATCCTTCGGCTTATGCCTACACGCCCAACGCAGCCCTGCACTCATCGATGGAGCGCTGTTGCGTCTGGGCGTACAGCCCCAGCTCATCGATGGTCGCTCGCCCCAGCGCCGCTTCGAAGGCCTGGCGGTTGGACTGCCCGGCGTAATGGCTCTGGGCGGCATCGCCGAGGTTCGACTGGAAGATGCCGGCGGCGCTGACCGGAAGGAAGTCTTCGTACACCAAAGGCTCGGCGCGCAAGTATTGCTGTTCGAGCAAGTGTTCCAGGGACGCTGCTGGCTCGAGGGTGCCCTTGGCGGCGAGGCCCTTGGGCGTCGGGAAATAACGGAAATACGCCAATGCCTGTTGGCGCAACTCATCGTGGTTGTCCGGGAATGCGACAAAGTGTTCGGCCATCAACGCGTTGTAGCGTTCGGCGTTGGCTTCGTTGGGAAACGCCCCCAGCGCATCGCGTGCGGCGTTCAGCAATTGGTCGTAGAGCGCGCGGCCCTTGGGCGTGAGCGCGGCGCCGCGTTGTTCGATTTCGCCGAAGCGGGCGCTGTGGCTGCCTTGGGCCTGTGGCTGGTCGGTGAAGGCGACGGGTTCGTCGAGTGCCTTGAAACTGGTCTGGCGCAGCAGGATCGGGCATTGGCGACGGGGTGGACCTTCGATCACGGCCTTGGGGGTAATGCCATGCACGGGCATCCGCGCCTGGACGATGTCGATGTCCAGGGTGCGCGGCGTCAGGTGATTGATGTGCGGGCCCTTGAACGCCACCACGTCGGCGATCAGGCGATGCTGGGCGCTCAGTTGCCGGTACTGTTCGGCGGTGACGGTGGCGCTGTGGTGCCAGCGGAAGGTTTCCAGGGCCTGCAGGACGAAGTCCTCGGCCTGGGCTTGCGTCAGGCCACCCTGGCGCTCGGCCAGGTCAATGAGCTCCAGGGCGCCGGGGGTGAAGATCTGCCGTTTGGCCAACACCGACTTGGCAAACGCCCGCAGCTCGGTATTCTCGATCAGTTCCAGGCGCAGCAGCGAGGTAAACACTCGGAACGGGCTGACCTGCAACGCGCTCTCATGCACGGCGCGAAACGCTGTGGAATGCACGGGCACCCCGGCCGGCGTGAGGTCGTAGTAGCCCACCGGCTGCATGCCCATGACCGCGAACAGTCGCCCCAGGGTCGCCAGCTCGGCGGCGGTACCGACGCGGATCGCGCCGTGGCGTTCCAGGTCGAGGCGCTCGAGTTCGCCGGAGCTGCGCAGGTGTGCGGCCAGTTGCGGCTGTGCGGTCAGCACCTGGGCGTTCGTGTGTTCCACCAGCTTCATCAGGGCGCCATACAACGGCACCTCGTCGCGGTACATGTCGGACATCGCTCTGGAGAAGCGTTGGCGGATCAGGTCGGGGCTGACGAAGCTCATCGTGAGAATTCCTGGCGAGGGCTGTGGGAAAGTTGAACGAAAGATCGCAGCCTTCGCCAGCCCCGGCAAACGAAGAATCTTCAGGACTTCATTCTGCCAGGGACTGATCCACCAGCTCGATCCAGTGCCGCACGGGCGTGCGACCGGCGCCGTCGAGGTGGTTCTGGCAGCCGACGTTGGCCGTGACGATCATCTCCGGCTGACCGCTTTCCAGGGCATTGAGGCGGTTGTCGCGCAACTGCCGCGCCAAGGCCGGCTGGGTCAGCGAATAGGTGCCGGCCGAACCGCAACACAAATGGCCGTCAGGCACTTCGGTGAGGTTGAAACCCAGCCGTGTCAACAGTGCTTCGATGTGGCCGCCGAGTTTTTGCGCGTGCTGCAAGGTGCACGGGCAATGGACGGCGATGCGCTGGTTCCTGGCCGCGCAGATCTGTTCCAGCGGTTCGTTGCCGAGCACTTGCACCAGGTCCAGCGCTCGTTCGCTTACCTGCTTGGCCTTGGCGGCATAGGCAGGGTCATGCTCCAGCAGATGCCCGTAGTCCTTGATGAAGGCGCCGCAACCGCTGGCGGTCTGGACGATGGCTTCGGCGCCGTGCTCCAGGTGCGGCCACCAGGCGTCGATGTTCTGTCGGGCGCGGTCCAGTCCGGTGGCCTGGGCATCGAGGTGATAATCCAGCGCACCGCAGCAGCCGGCCTGCGCGCAAGGGATCACGCTGATGCCGAGTCGATCCAGCACTCGCGCTGCCGAGGCGTTGGTGTTGGGCGACAGGCCTGGTTGCACGCAGCCTTCGAGCATTAACACCCTTCGCCCATGGCGCAGCGGTGGGCGGTCGCTGTGGGTTGGGGCGGGGTGGGGCAACTTGGCGCTCAGGTTCGTCGGCAGCAACGGACGGAAGACCGCCCCAAGGCGCAGCAGGGCCTTGAACCGTTCGGGACTGACGGCCAGGCTGCGCAACCCCAGGCGCAGTGCGCGTTGGCCGGCGGGGCGCGGCACGGCTTGGTCGACCACCGCCCGGCCGATATCCAGCAGGTTGTGGTAATCCACGCCGGATGGGCAGGTGGTCTCGCAGTTACGACACGACAGGCAGCGATCCAGGTGCAACTGGGTGCTGGCTGTCGCCGGCTGGCCTTCGAGCACTTGCTTGATCAGGTAGATGCGGCCTCGCGGGCCGTCCAGTTCATCGCCGAGCAATTGGTAGGTGGGGCAGGTGGCATTGCAGAAACCGCAATGCACGCAGCTGCGCAGGATCCGTTCGGCTTCTTCGGCGCGGGGCAGGTTTTTGCTTTCCTCACTGAACCGAGTCTGCATGCTAGAGCTCCAGGTACATTCGACCAGGGTTGAACAGTCCCAGGGGGTCGAGCTGGGCCTTGAGTTGCCGGTGATAGCGTAGCAGCGCCGGGGCCAGGGGCTGGAACGGTGTGTCGCTGGCACCCTGGCGATAGCAGGTGGCATGGCCGCCCACTTCATGGGCCAGGGCTTGCACCGTGCCGGCCTCGGTTTTCAACCAGCGTTGCGCGCCACCCCAATCGATCAGTTGAACGCCGGGCAGGGTGAGGGGGCCGGTGTGGTTGGGCAATGACAGGCGCCACAGCGGCAAGCCTTCGTCGAAAAATGCCAACCGATGTTCATTCAGTGCCGTCCAGTATCGATCGTCGATCACCTCGCCACCCAAACGTTGATGAGCGGCGCTGACCGAGCCTTCGCCCCCTTCCAGGCGCAGGTGCAGGCAGTCGCCGTCATGGCTGGCGGCGCTGATGGGCAGGGGCTGGCGGCCCCATTCGGCGAGTGTCTCCAAGGCTTCGGCGCTGCCCAGTTCCAGACGGATGCTCAGGCTGTGACGGGGCTTGGGCAGGACCTTCAAGGACACTTCGGTGATCACCCCCAGGCAGCCGAAACTACCGGCCAGCAGGCGCGAGAGATCATAGCCGGCGACATTCTTCATCACCTCGCCGCCGAAACGCAGCACCGTGCCGTGGCCGCTGATCAGGCGCGTACCCAGGACGAAGTCGCGCACCGAACCCGCCCAGGGGCGACGCGGCCCCGACAGCCCGGCGGCGACCATGCCGCCGACCGTGGCGTCATCGCCGAACGCCGGCGGTTCGCAGGGCAGGCGTTGCCCGGCGGCCTCCAGGGCGGCGAGCAATTCCCGCAACGGGGTGCCGGCCCGCGCCGTGATGACCAGCTCGGTGGGGTCGTAATGGACGATGCCACGGTGCACGCGGGTGTCCAGCAATTCGCCGGCCACTTCCCGTCCCAGGAACGCCTTGCTGTTCGAACCCTGGATGCGCAACGGCGTGGCGTTGGCCCGTGCGCGATTGACCTGTTCGAGCAACAGGTCGCTGGCGTCCTGGTCGGCTTCGCGGCTCATCAGAAACGCTCCAGTTCGGGAAACGGCAACTGCCCGCCATGGACGTGCATGGCACCGAACTCGGCGCAGCGGTGCAGGGTCGGGATGTTCTTGCCGGGGTTGAACAGGCCTCGAGGATCGAACGCCGCTTTTACCGCGTGGAACAGGTTCAGTTCGTCGCTGTTGAATTGTGTGCACATCTGATTGATTTTTTCCCGGCCAACCCCGTGCTCGCCGGTGATGCTGCCGCCCACCTGGACACACAGTTCGAGAATTTTCCCACCCAGGGTTTCGGCGCGTTCCAGTTCGCCGGGCTGGTTGGCATCGAACAGGATCAGTGGGTGCATGTTGCCGTCGCCGGCGTGAAACACATTGGCGACCCGCAGGTCATACTCGGCACTCAGGCTGGCGATGCGTTGCAGCACCTCGGGCAGGGCGCGTCGGGGGATGGTGCCGTCCATGCAGTAATAATCCGGCGCCAGGCGACCCACCGCCGGGAAGGCGTTCTTGCGCCCGGCCCAGAACCGCAGCCGCTCGGCCTCGTCCCGCGCCTGGCGCACCTCGGTGGCCCCGGCCTGCTCCAATACCTGACGGATCCGTTCGCAGTCGTCATGGACATCGGCCTCGACCCCGTCCAGTTCGCACAGCAGGATCGCTTCGGCGTCCACCGGATAGCCGGCGTGGATGAAGTCCTCGGCGGCGCGGATCGCCAGGTTGTCCATCATTTCCAGGCCACCGGGAATGATGCCGGCGGCGATGATGTCGGCCACCGCCCGCCCGGCCTTGTCCACCGAATCGAAACTGGCCAGCAGCACCTTGGCGACCTGGGGCCGGGGCAACAGCTTGACCGTCACTTCGGTGATCACCCCGAGCAAGCCTTCGGAGCCGGTGAACAGCGCCAGCAGGTCCAGGCCCGGCGAATCCAGGGCTTCGCTGCCCAGGGTCAGGCGTTCGCCTTCGACGGTGAGGATTTCCAGCTTCAACAGGTTGTGCACCGTCAGGCCGTACTTGAGGCAGTGCACGCCGCCGGCATTTTCCGCGACATTGCCACCAATGGAACAGGCGATCTGGGACGAAGGGTCTGGCGCGTAATACAGCCCGAACGGCGCCGCTGCCTGGGAGATCGCCAGGTTGCGCACACCCGGTTGAAGCCGTGCGGTGCGGGCGTCGGGGTCGATGTGCAGGATCTGGTTGAACCGCGCCATTACCAGCAACACGCCACTGGCCAGGGGCAGGGCGCCACCGGACAGACCGGTCCCGGCGCCCCTGGCGACCACCGGGACGTTCTGTTCATGGCAGAGCTTGAGCACCGCTTGCACCTGCTCGACCCGCCTGGGCAAGACCACCAGCAGGGGCGTGGTGCGATAGGCCGACAAGCCATCGCACTCGTAGGGCTTGAGGTCTTGCTCCTGGTGCAGGATGTCCAGGTCTGGAATCTGTGCCTGGAAGGCTTGCAGCAGGGCCTGTTTGTCCACCTTCGGCAAAGGGCCGTCGAGGTGTTCGTCGTAGAGGATGTTCATGGAGTCGATACCCCTCAGTCGCCACGAATCCTTGTGGGAGCGAGCTTGCTCGCGATGGCGGTGGGTCAGCTTGCCTCATTGTCGAAGGTGTCGCCGCTATCGCGAGCAAGCTCGCTCCCACCTTGGTTCATGTTGTTTTACGCATCGCCGTCACTGGCCCAACCCCTTGAGAAAACCACGGTACAGCGCGGCGGTTTTCCCCGGTTGCTCGATCATCGGCAGGTGGCCGATCCCGTCCCAGATTTCCACGCGCAAGTCGGTGATGCCCTTGCTCCACACCGGCACGCTGCTGACATCGATCACCCGGTCCTGGCGGCCCCAGAGCAGCAGCGAAGGGGCGCGAATGTCGGCCAGGTGGGGCTCCATCGACGGGCTGGCGCGAAAGTCGGCGTAGATCTCCGCCAGTTCTTCGCGGTGTTGTACATAACGCTCGGCCACGGCCGCCATCACCATGCCCGGTACCCAGGGCGGCGAGGCCATGGTCATGGCATAGAACGGCATGAACTCCTCCCGCGAATGTACCAGGGACGGGTTACGACCGGCGGCCAGTTGGCGGTCCATGTCGCTGGGCTGGGGGGCGGTGACGCCGGCCGGATTGAGCAGCGCCAGGGTCAGCACGCGATCAGGCGAAGTGGCCGCCAGCCACGCGGCGAGATGGCCCCCCATGGAATTGCCGATCACATGGACCTTGTCCAGGCCGCAGGCGTCGAGCAACTCGATGATCCGCCGGGCCTGGGTCGGGATGTCGTAGCCGCCGCCGGCCTTGAAGCCGGTTTCGCCATGGCCGGGGAGGTCAGGGATCACCACCCGGTAATCACCGACAAAATGCCGGGCGACACGCAGCCAGAGGTTCTTGTCGCCGCTGTAGCCGTGCAGCATCAGGATGCTGGCGGACGCTTCATAAGGCCCGCCCTGCCAGGTCGACACGGTCATCTCGCTGATGGGCACGGTGATTTTGCGTAACCGGTAAAGGCGTGCCTCCAAGGCCATGTTCATGTCGTAGATCACATGGCCGATGCCGGGATAGGTCAACCAGCTCCAGGCGATAAGTACAGCAAGAATTACCCACAACACCAGCATGTTTTGCCCTCCATGGGCTGCGACAGAATGATCAAACGGATCAGTCGGTGATAAGTGAAGCTTAAACCCGCGACATCGTTACCCAGGGGCCTTCTTTCGCAAGGCTTACGGATGTCCTTGTCATATATAGCCAAAATCCCAGCAGAGTCTCGCATTTGAATGTGAATAAATACCCCTGCATCAGTGGTGGCTATTTGATGTCGCCCTGATAGACTCCAGACAATCCCATCCCGATGAGTCGGGAACCCGCGGTGCAGAGGCGTCCATGCAAAAAACGGGAAAAAAGGGACTGACGTTGGCCAGGAGGCTCTATGTATCGCGCATCCTGGGCCTGACGCTGGGGTTGTTGCTGGTCAGCGCCGCGCTTTATCCCCTCGACCCGGCACCCTGGGTCTGGGGCTTCATGCTGTTCAACGGCCTGCTCTGGCCGCACCTGTCTTATTGGTGGGCCCGTCGCAGCGCGGTGCCGTATCACGCCGAACATCGCAATCTGCTGATCGATGCCTCTCTCGGCGGCTTCTGGGTCGTGGCGATGCAATTCAACCCGCTGCCCACGGCCGTCACGCTGGCGATGATGGCGATGAACAACGTCGCCATCGGTGGCCTGCGTTTCCTGCTCGTTGGGGTGATCGCTCAGGTGGCAGGCATCGCCGTGGGCACGGTGATCTTCCCGCTGACCAGCGTGCCCATGACCAGCCCGGCGCAGATCTACGCGTGTCTGCCGCTGCTGTGCCTGTATCCGATGGCACTGGGCTGGATCTGCTTTCGCCAGGCCTACACCCTGGGCCGGCAAAAACGTGAATTGCTGGCCCTGAGTCGTACCGACAGCCTGACCGGGTTGCTGAACCATGGCGCCTGGAAAGATCGCCTCAACGAGGAATTCCAGCGTTGCGTGCGCCAACCAGCGGACGGGACGCCCCGTGGCGCGATTGCATTGATCGACATCGACCATTTCAAGATCATCAATGACACCTACGGCCATGGGGCTGGCGATATCGTGCTGCGTCAGCTCGGCAAGCTGCTCAGGCAGAACCTGCGCTCCGCCGACATTGTCGGGCGTTATGGTGGCGACGAGTTTGGCGTGATTTTGCCGGACCTGACCCAACACAACGCGGTGCAGGCCATGGACGGTTTGCGTGAACGCTTCGCGACCCTCAGCTACGAGCGGGACCCGGCGCTGAAAGTGAGCCTGAGTATTGGCGTCGCGGTCTTCAACCCGGCATATGCCGACGCGACCCTCTGGCTCGACGATGCCGACCAGGCGCTGTACGAAGCCAAGACCAGCGGGCGCAACCGGGTCATTTGCCACCGCCATCGACCGGTGTTGGAAGCGTCGACCGTTTCTGTCTGAGATGGCCTCTTGCTGCCTGGAGCCTTGGTTCATTGTCGGGTAGGGTGCCCATGGCACTCTTTCGATACGGAACAAGGATGAAATCATGACGATGACCGCTGTTCGCTCCCGTCTGGCCGTCAGCCTCGGCCTGAGCCTGGCCCTTGGCGCCTTTACCCCCATGGCTTTTGCCCAACCCCATCAACAAATCCTGACCGATGCGCAGCAGTACAAGGGCGAGGCCCTGAAGTTGCTGGAGCGGCTGGTGAATATTGACTCCGGCTCCGGGTATGTGCCGGGGCTGACCCAGGTCGGCGACATTGCCATCGACGAGCTGAAAAAGTTGGGCGCGACCATCGAGAAGGTGCCGAACTCGGACGGTACCCAGCACATCCTGGCGACCCTCAAGGGCACCGGTAAAGCGAAAATCCTGCTGATGGCCCACATGGACACGGTGTTCAAGGAAGGCTCGGCCGCCGAACGCCCGTTCCATATCAAGGATGGCCGCGCCTACGGGCCGGGAGTGATGGACGACAAGGGCGGCATCGTCGCGGGGATCTACGCCTTGAAGGTGCTCAAGAACCTGGACTTCAAGAACTACGCGCAGATTACCTTCCTGCTCGACGCCAGCGAAGAAACCGGCTCGGACGCCGCCACCGACCTGATCAAGAAAACCGCCAAGGCCCATGACGTGACCCTCAACCTCGAACCGGGTCGCCCGGCCGACGGCCTGGTGGTGTGGCGCAAGGGCAGTGCCACGGCGCTGGTGGAGGTCAAGGGCAAGGCGTCCCACGCCGGCGTCGCGCCGGAACTGGGGCGCAATGCGGCGATGGAAGCTGCGCACCAGATCCTGCAACTGGGCAAGCTCGGCGACGCGGAAAAGAAAACCACCATCAACTTCACGGTGATCGAGGCCGGCGACCGGACCAACGTGATTCCCGACCAGGCGAGCGCCAAGGCTGATGTGCGGGCGGCGGTGCCGGAAGAATTCGACCGCATCGAAAAAGACCTGGCCCGGGTCTCGCAGGACAAGTTGATCGCCGACACCGAAGTCACCACCAGCCTCAAGCGCGGCCTGCCACCGATGCCCCAGACGGCGGAGTCGGACCGGTTGATGGCCATGGCCCAAGGCATCTATGGCGAACTGGGGCGCAAACTCACCGAGGAAGGCAGCGGCGGCGCGGCGGATGCCAGCCTCTCGGCCGGTGTCGGCACGCCGACGCTGGATGGTTTTGGCATCGTCGGCGGCAACATTCATACGCCGGAGGAATACGCGGAAGTCGAGAGCGTGGTGCCGAGGATTTATCTGCTATCGAGGATGATCATGGAGTTGGCGGGGCGCTAACCCACTATGCCGTAACGTCGAACGCCTCGAAACCTTGTGGGAGCGAGCTTGCTCGCGAAAGCGATCTGTCTGTCGATCAAGTGTTGGCTGACAAACCGCCTTCGCGAGCAAGCTCGCTCCCACAGGGAAATGCGCTATGTCGACGGACGCGCGTCGACGTTGTCCAGCGCGCGGTTTGCCAGCTGTCCACTCAATTCGATCAATTGCTGGATACCCAGGGCAATATGGCGCCTCGAGCCTTCCAGGTCGAAGGCCAGGTCGCTGAGCATGGCGTTGGCCGAGGCCAGGGTTTCGCTGAGGTTGGCGAGCAGGGATTCGGTGTCGACACCGTTGATGACAATGAAGAGTTGACCGGGATCAGCCTCGGCTTCGGTGGTCTTGGGCTTGAGGTAGTAGTCGAGGGCGCGGTCGGCGGCTTTGTCGAATGCTTTTGATGTGGGATCGGTATCCGGTGGATTCGGTGTTGGCTTGAACATGGATGAAACTCCTTGGTAATTGGAGCCGCAACCTTTTGCTACCAAACATTAGGTGGCGGCTATACGCAGGTTGGTAGACCGGGTACCAAGGCAAACCCAGCGCGCCACAAGGGCGCCCCGCGCACAGCCGCCATAATAAATGCCGGAGCTGTGCGCCTTAGTTTTACCCGGGCTACCAAACCCGATCACTGATTTTCAGCGACCGAGAAACAGTAAAGCCCGACCCTAAGGCGTACAAGCCGGCGGATTCTGGCGTAGTTGTAGGCAATGGCGCAAGGTGAGGTCGTTCGGTCTTACGCCGAGATTAATGCGATAAACATAAGGCTTTTGTGGCGAGGGAGATCCCGCCGCGTCTTCGACGCTGCGCTGTCGCGCAGCAAACAGGGATCCCTCTACAGTTGAAGAACGCGCGCGGGGCAAAGGCCGTAACCAGCACTGGTGTGACAGCACCCGAGAGGGAGAGTGGCCTGCACGGTATCGGCGTGGAGTCGTTGATGGCACGGCCAGGCCGTGACCTCGTATAAGAGAGTGAATCCTTTCGCCACCGTGTACCCCGCGCGCGTCATTCAATCCTGCGAGGAATTGTCATGGCGCGCAAGAACCAAAAGCGTTTTGAGATTATCCATCATCACTGTGCCGGTATTGACGTGGGAAGCCG
>NZ_FOKH01000023.1:0-110953 GCF_900111955.1 Pseudomonas sp. NFIX10
GCTTGCTCGCGAAGAGGCCAGCACATTCAACATCTTCATTGACTGTGACGCCGCCTTCGCAGGCAAGCCCGCTCCCACAGGGGCTTGAGGGGGCAGCGAGCCCAGATCAGTCCGCCTGCACCGTGACCTGGCGCTGTTCGCCCAGGCCCTGGATTCCCAGGCGCATGGTCTGGCCCGGCCGCAGGAACACCGGGGCGGGCTTGATGCCCAAGCCGACGCCGGGCGGCGTGCCGGTGGAGATCACATCCCCCGGTTGCAGGCTCATGCAGCGACTGAGGTAGGCAATCAGTTGCGGCACGCTGAAGATCAGCGTTCGGGTATTGCCGTTCTGATAGCGGTGTCCGTCGACCTCCAGCCACAGATCCAGCGTATGCGGGTCGGCGATTTCATCCCGGGTCACCAGCCAGGGGCCAAGTGGACCGAAGGTGTCGAAACCCTTGCCCTTGTCCCAGGTGCCGCCGCGCTCCAGTTGCCACTCGCGCTCGGACACATCGTTGATGACGCAGTAGCCAGCGACATGCTCCATGGCATTGGCTTCGTCGATGTAGCGCCCGCCTTTACCGATGACCACGCCCAACTCGACTTCCCAATCGGTCTTGAGCGAGCCGCGCGGGATCTGGATGTCGTCGTTCGGCCCGCAGATGGCACTGGTCCATTTGTTGAAGATGATCGGCTCTTTCGGCACCTCCATGTTCGACTCGGCCGCATGGTCGGCGTAGTTCAGGCCGATGCAGATGAATTTGCCGACTTGCCCAACGCAGGCACCGATGCGCGGCTGGCCGGCAACGAGCGGCAGGCTGCGCGGGTCGAGGGCGGCGAGCGCTGCCAGGCTGTCCGCGCCCAGGACCTGACCGGCGATGTCCGGCACATGGCCCGAGAGGTCGCGTAGCTGATTGTCGCTATCCAACAGCCCGGGTTTTTCCGAACCCTTTTCGCCGTAGCGCAATAGTTTCATGTCGTACTCCTGCTCAAGTGAAGACCGGGTTCAGAGGCTCATGCCACCGTCGATGACGTGAATGGCACCCGTGGTGTAGGCAGACGCATCGCTGCCCAGGTACACCGCCAACTGGGCGATCTCTTCAGTGCTGCCGATGCGCCCCATGGGCTGGCGGTCGAGGAATTGCCGGTAGACCTGCGCCTCATCGACGCCCTGTTGCACGGCCTGGTCGGCGATACGCTGGCGCAGCGAAGGCGAGTCCACGGTGCCCGGGCAGATCGCATTGCAGCGGATGCCTTGGCTGACGAAGTCGACGGCGACAGCCTTGGTCAGGCCCACCACCGCCGCCTTGCTGGAGGCATAGGCGAAGCGATTGGGCACGCCCTTGACGCTGGAGGCCACCGACGACATGTTGATGATTGAGCCGCCGCCCCGGGCCAGCATGCCTGGCAGGAAGGCGCGGATCATGCGGTACATGGCCGTGACATTGAGGTCCATCGAGCGTGCCCAGGCTGCTTCGTCGCATTGCAGTATGTTGCCACTGTGCACGTAGCCTGCGCAGTTGAACAGCACGTCGAGCCCGCCGATGCGCTCGCAGGCGGCACTAATGGCAGCGGTCGAAGTGACATCCAGGGGCATGGCGGTGACCTCTTCGAGCCCCGCCAATGCATGGATATCGATGTCCGTGGCGATCACCTCGGCCCCGGCCCGGGCGAAGGCAATGGCGCTGGCCAAGCCAATGCCCTGCCCCGCTGCCGTTACCAGCACGCGCTTGTTCTGCAGGTTCATGCGGTCTCCAGTTGCGCTGCCGTGGCGGCGTGCTTGGGGGTCCTGCCGAGCATCGAAGCGGGGATGGCCAGGATCAGCCCGCCGCTGACCAAAAGACACAAGGCCAGCACATAAGTGCCGTTGTTGATGTTGCCTGTGAGGGTTTCGGCCACGGCAGTGATCATCGAGCCGGTGAAGCCCGACAGGTTGCCGATGGCGTTGATCATGCCGATGCCGGCGGCCGCGGCGACCCCCGACAGCACGGTGCCTGGCAGGGTCCAGAAAATCGGCATCAGGCTGAGGATCCCGGAAGCGGAGACACTGAGAAAGAGCACAGACAACACCAGATTGTCAGCGAAGAAGGCGCTGAGGATCAGGCCGACGCCGCCAATGAACGCCGGGATCGCCGCATGCAAGCGCCGCTCACCGGTGCGGTTGGAGTGCCGGGCGTTGAGCAGCATCGCCACCACCGCCACCGAATACGGGATGGCGGTGAGCAAACCGATGTGCAAGCTGTTGGTGATGCCGGTGCTCTTGATGATCGAAGGCATCCAGAACGCCAGGCCGTAGAAACCGGTGTTGAAGGTCAGCAGGATCAATACCAGCAACCACACCCGCGGGTTGAAGAATACTTCGCTCAAGCGCGTGGCCTTGCCCTGGTTGTCGGTTTGCAGATTGGCCTTGAGCAGGGCTTTTTCCGCGACCGTCAGCCATTTGGCTTTGTCAATGTTATCGGCCAGGCAGACGATCACCACGAACGCCATGATGATCGACGGGATGCCTTCGATGAGCAGCATCCATTGCCAGCCGGACAGGCCATGCACCCCTTGCATGCTGTTCATCAGCCAGCCGGAGAGTATGCCGCCCAGGGTCAGGCTCACGGGCAGCGCCAGCAGGAACCCGGACATCACTCGGCTCTGGCGGTGGGTCGGGAACCAGTAGTTGAGGTAGAGGATCACGCCCGGGAAAAAGCCCGCTTCGCAGATGCCCAACAGGAAGCGCAGCACATAGAACATCGTGCTCGATTCGATGTGGAAGAAAGCCGCCAGCGGCACGGTGTAGGCCACGGCCATGGAGATCACCGCCCAACTGAGCATGATCCGGGCGATCCAGAACCGTGCGCCAAAGCGATGCAGCAACAGGTTGCTGGGCACTTCGAAGAGGAAATAGCCCCAGAAAAACATACTGGCGCCCAAGGCATACACCGTGTTGCTGAATTGCAGCTCGTTGAGCATGTCGAGCTTGGCGAACCCGATGTTCACCCGATCGAGGTACGCCGCCATGTAGCACAACAGCAACACGGGCAGGATCCGCCAGATCACCTTGCGGTAGGTCCGGTCTTCGAAATCCGGTTCGCAAGCGGCCTGGGCGGGCAACGGCTCGGAGATGGTTTGCATGAGGTAACCCCTGATTGTTTTTATTGGGTCACGTCGAATGAGTGACTCATCCGGCGGTTGAACGAGGACTCTACTGTCGGGGATCGATTCTTCCCAATGGCATTTTTGGATTACTCGATAACGTATTGTTATCGAGGCTTCGGTTGGGCAAGCGGGAGCAAGCTCCCTCGCCACAGGGTTCAGTTAAGGCCGATCCACCGCCATCGCGAGCAAGCTCGCTCCCACAGGAGGCGGGAGTGTCGCGGATCGCTCAGTCAACACCAAACAACTGTGGGAGCGAGCTTGCTCGCGATGGCGGCAGCACATTCAACCGCTCAGACGGGCGTTGTCCTTGAGAATCTCGGCGAACTCCAGCGCCGCGCCTACCAGCGGTTCGTCCTTTCGCGTGAGGATGCCGTAGTCCTGCGGCACCAGGTGCAGCGGGGTGTCGAGGGTCTTGAGCTGGCCGCTTTCAAGCAACGGATCGACCATGGCATTGGGCAGCATGCCGATCATGGGCCCGCGTTGCAGCACCTGGAGAAAGGTCTGCATGGAAATGGTGTCGATGGTATTGCGCGGCATCCCCACCCCGGCCTCGGCGAAGGCCAGTTCCATGCGCGCACGGATCGGCGTGCCGACCGGGTAGAGAATCCATGGCAGGTCCACCAGTTGCTGCAGGGAGGTCGGCCCGGCGTTCGCCAGGGGATGGCGGTCATTGACCACGATGCAGAACGGTTCCGGGGCCAGGGGTTGGAAGTCGTAGCGCTGTTGCTGGCTTTGCTCGGTAAACCGGGCCACTGCCAGGTCGAGTTTTTTCTCTTCAAGCATCTTCATCAAATGGTTGCTGGTCTGCTCCACCACCTCGATGGACAGCAAGGGCCAGCGCTGCTTGATCTGCAGGATCGCCTCGGGCAAGGCCACCGCCGTCGCGGCAAAGATACCGCCGACCTTGAGGTAGCCATGGCCGCCTTCGCGCAGGCTGCTGATTTGCTCGACGAACGAACGTGCATCGTTCAAGGCGATCTGCGCGTAACGCAGCACATGTTCGCCCAATGCGGTGGGCGGCATGCTCCGGGGGCGGCGCTCGAACAGGGCGAAGCCGAGCAGGCTTTCGATTTCCTTGAGCATCTTGCTCACGGCGGGCTGGCTGAGGTTCATCTGCTCGGCCGCCAGATGCATGTTGCAGGTGCGCCCCAAGGTATCGATCAACAGCAGATGGCGGAATTTGAGCCAGCCGCAGAAGCTGGAGAAAGACAGATCGGACATGGGCAATCCTCAACGATGCAATAACCGGACGTTATCAGATACTGAATATATCTCATTGGAGTTCATCAACCGCGCGCCCTAGCTTGAAAGTTTTACGAACCAGGAAGACTGCCCATGTCGCTGATGCTTACTCCCGAGAACACCCTGCCAGCGGATGGCGTCGCCGGTACCCTGATCGGTCGTGCCTGGGTGCCTGGCCGTGTCGCCGGGCCTTCACCCGTCGTGCTGCGCAGTGATGGGGTGTTCGACCTGTCGGACCGTTTCGCGACCTTGAGCGATGTGCTGGAAACGTCCTCACCGTTGGCGGCGGTCAGGCAAACGCCCGGCACTTTCATCGCCAGCGTCGAAGCGCTGCTGGCCAATACCGGCCTTCATGCCGACCCGGCCAAGCCGTTCCTGTTGCCGCCGCTGGACTTGCAAGTGATCAAGGCCGCCGGCGTGACCTTCGCCGCCAGCATGATCGAACGGGTAATCGAGGAACAGGCAGGCGGCGACGCGGCAAGGGCCGAGGCGGTACGCGCCACCGTGCACAACGTGATCGGCGATAACCTGCGGGCGATCGTGCCGGGTTCCGAACAAGCCATGCGCCTGAAAGCCTTGCTCATCGAACAGGGCATGTGGTCGCAGTACCTGGAAGTCGGCATCGGCCCGGATGCGGAAATCTTCACCAAAGCGCCGGTCCTGTCCGCCGTGGGCAGCGGCAGCCAAATTGGCATTCATCCGGTATCGCAATGGAACAACCCGGAACCGGAAGTGGTGCTGGCGGTAAACAGCCGTGGCCAGATCCACGGCGCCACCCTGGGCAACGACGTCAACCTGCGAGACATCGAAGGTCGCAGCGCGCTGTTGCTGAGCAAGGCCAAGGACAACAACGCGTCCTGCGCCATCGGGCCGTTCATTCGCCTGTTCGACGAACACTTCAGCCTGGATGACGTACGCGCCTGCGTGGTCGACCTCCAGGTACAAGGCGAAGATGGTTACCGTCTGCACGGTTCGAGCTCCATGAGCCAGATCAGCCGTGATCCGCAGGACCTGGCAAGCCAGACACTCAACGCCAACCACCAATATCCGGATGGTTTTGTGCTGTTTCTCGGTACCCTGTTCGCCCCCACCGAAGACCGCGACCATCCCGGCAGCGGTTTCACCCACAAACGCGGGGACCGGGTCAGCATCAGCAGCCCACTGCTCGGCAGCCTGCATAATCAGGTGACCCACAGCTGCGACGCCGCCCCCTGGACCTTTGGCGTCAGCGCCTTGTTGCGCAACCTCGCCGCCCGTGGACTGCTGGGCCGCTGACGCCACGACCGTGACCGATTCATCCAATTACAAGAGAGACATGAATCATGAGTGACACGCCTAAACGCCGCCTGCGCAGCGAGCAATGGTTCAATGACCCGGCTCACGCGGACATGACCGCCCTGTATGTCGAGCGCTACATGAACTACGGCATGACCCGCGAAGAGCTGCAATCGGGACGCCCGATCATCGGCATCGCCCAGACCGGCAGCGACCTGACCCCCTGCAACCGTCATCACCTGGAACTGGCCCAACGGGTCAAGGCCGGCATCCGTGACGCCGGTGGCATCCCCATGGAATTCCCGGTGCACCCGATCGCCGAACAGTCGCGTCGGCCCACCGCTGCCCTGGACCGCAACCTGGCCTACCTGGGGCTGGTGGAAATCCTCCACGGCTACCCGTTGGACGGCGTGGTGCTCACCACTGGTTGCGACAAGACCACGCCCGCCTGCCTGATGGCGGCGGCGACCACCGACTTGCCCGCCATTGTCTTGTCCGGCGGGCCGATGCTCGACGGCCATCACAAGGGCGAGCTGATCGGCTCGGGCACCGTGCTCTGGCATGCGCGCAACCTGATGGCCGCCGGCGAGATCGATTACGAAGGCTTCATGGAAATGACCACCGCGGCATCGCCTTCGGTGGGTCACTGCAACACCATGGGCACCGCCCTGTCGATGAACGCCCTGGCCGAAGCCCTGGGCATGTCGCTGCCCGGTTGCGCGAGCATTCCGGCGCCCTATCGCGAGCGCGGGCAAATGGCCTATGCCACCGGCAAACGCATCTGTGAGTTGGTGCTGCAAGACATTCGTCCGTCACAGATCATGACCCGCCAAGCCTTCGAGAACGCCATCGCCGTCGCCTCGGCCCTGGGTGCTTCGAGTAACTGCCCGCCGCACCTGATCGCCATCGCCCGGCACATGGGCGTCGAACTGAGCTTGGATGACTGGCAACGGATTGGCGAGGACGTGCCGCTGCTGGTCAATTGCATGCCCGCCGGCAAGTACCTGGGTGAAGGTTTCCATCGGGCCGGCGGTGTGCCCTCGGTCATGCACGAACTGCAAAAAGCCGGGCGCCTGCACGAAGACTGCGCCACGGTCAGCGGCAGGACCATCGGCGAAATCGTCAGCGGCAGCCTGACCAGCAACGCCGACGTGATCTATCCCTTCGACACCCCGCTCAAGCACCGGGCCGGCTTCATCGTGCTCAGCGGCAATTTCTTCGACAGCGCGATCATGAAGATGTCGGTGGTGGGCGAAGCGTTTCGCAAGACCTACCTCTCCGAGCCCGGCGCCGAGAACAGTTTCGAAGCCCGGGCCATCGTGTTCGAAGGACCGGAGGATTACCACGCCCGCATCGACGATCCGGCGCTGGACATCGACGAGCGCTGCATCCTCGTCATTCGCGGTGTCGGCACCGTGGGCTACCCCGGCAGCGCCGAGGTGGTGAACATGGCCCCACCGGCCGCGTTGATCAAACAAGGCATCGACTCCCTGCCCTGCCTGGGCGACGGGCGCCAGAGCGGCACCTCGGCGAGCCCATCGATCCTGAACATGTCCCCTGAAGCAGCCGTGGGCGGAGGCCTGGCATTGCTGCAAACCAACGACCGGCTGAAAGTGGACCTGAACACACGCACCGTGAACCTGCTGATCGACGACGAAGAAATGGCCCGGCGCCGACTCGAATGGACACCGAACATCCCTCCGTCGCAAACACCCTGGCAGGAACTGTACCGGCAACTGGTCGGGCAATTGTCCACCGGGGGCTGCCTGGAGCCTGCCACGTTGCATCTGCGCGTGATCGCCCGCAGTGGCGAGCCGCGTCATTCGCACTGAGTCCAAGCGGTCGATTGTTCACGCACGTTGAATTCAGATGCCAATCCAGAAGGGTTTATTCCACGGGCTTAAAGGAGAAAGATGCGCGCCAGGGGCCATCGCCCCTGGCGAATCTTTCACACTCACGGAGTCGATCCATGCCATTTGCCAACTACAAATTTCCCGAAGGAATCCTGGACCACGCCCGCAAGGAAGAGATCATCCATCGCACCACGGAAATGTTCGTCGAATACTTCGGCGAAGGGGTGCGTCCATTCACCATGGTCCTGGTCGAAGAGGTGGCAGACGGTGGCTGGGGGCGCGCCGATGAAACGCTGACGCTGGCGAAGATGGGGCTGCCTGCCAAAGGCCAATAATGCTGTTCGCTTAAGGTTTGTCTGGCCACAGGTTCATCGTTTTTCTTGAGTGAATAGCCTTACCTTATAGAGAAGAGATCAGGAAAGAAGAGTGACAGGGGTGACCTTGTGCTTGAGCCACCCCTCGCCATGCCTCAGAAATCCACCGTAGCCGACAACTGCAATGTGCGCGGCGAGCCTGGGGAGAAGGCACCGTACGAGGCGACACCCGACCAGTACTCGCGGTCAAAGACGTTCTGGACCGTGGCTCGGAAAGTCGTCGGTCGACCTTCGATCCTGGTGGCGTAACGAGCGCCGGCATCGAAGCGGGTCCAGGCATCCAGCTCTTGGGTGTTGGCCTGGTTCACGTATTGGCTGCTGGTGTAGATCGCGCCGCTGGTGAGGGTAAAGCCTTCCACCCACGGAGTATCCCATTCAGCCCACAGGTTGGCTTGTACGTCTGGCACGCCCACCGGCTTATTGCCACGGTTGGCCGCTGTGGCGGAATCCGTCAGCTCACCATCGAGCAATGTCACGCCACCCATCAAGCGTGTGCCGGGGGCCACTTCGCCGAACACGCTCAGCTCCACGCCACGGTTGCGCTGTTCAGCCTGTACAGAGAAAACATTGTTCGCACCGATTTCGCCACTGGGCTTCTCGATCTGGAACAGCGCCAGGGTGGTCATGAACGTGCCGTGCTCGTACTTGACCCCAACCTCATGCTGTTTGGACTCATAAGGTGCAAACGTTTCGCCGGCATTGCTCGCATTGCCTGGCGCGACGTCACCTTTGCTCAGCCCCTCGACATAGTTGTAGTAGAGCGACACGTCCTCCCAGGGCTTGACCACCACGCCGACCATCGGGGTCGTTGCGCTGTCGTCATAACGGGAACTGACCGAGCCGCTGGCGTTGTAGTTGCGCGACTCGATATTTTGCCGACGCAGCCCCAGGGTCAGTTGCAGACGGTCATCCAGGACCGACAAGGTGTCGGTCAAGGCGAAGCCGGACAACTGCGACTCGGAGACCCGCAGCACCTTGGGCGCATTGATGGCCGGCTTGGGCACGTTCACCGGGTGATAGATGTTCGAGCGGACCTCCGGCCCGTTGTTGATCCCCCGGGACAGTTCATCCTGGTAGGTGGTCGCCATCAGCGTGGTCGTGTGGCTGACAGGGCCGGTGTCGAACACCCCACGAACCCCCACATCGGCTGTCGAACGGTCTACGTTGAATTTGTAATACCCCGGCGTGTTGCTGATATCGCCGGCGTTGTTGAGGATTCTTGGTACCTGGTCGGACATCCGCTTGACGTCCGAGCGACCGCCACCGGCGTGGGCAAACACCGTGACCGCGTCCGTCAGGTCGTATTCGCCACCCAGCAAGGCCGACTGCTCCTTGGTGTCGGACCAACCCCATTTCTGTGACGCATTGGTGCGACCGTTGGGGGCCGATGGGATTTCAACGCCAGGCGCGACGGTGAAGGGTCGCGAGGCGCCGTCAAAGCTTTCTTTCTGACTGATGAAGTCGAGGTTTAAGCGCAGACGCTCGCCCCGATAATCCAGGGCGATAGCACCGATGTCGAGTTCGCGTTTCTGGTCGTCGATGGCCGTGTCGCCCCCCTCGAGGCTGCCGTTGAAGCGCACGCCGAACTGGTTTTCCGAGCCGAATCGACGGCTGACATCCAGGTGCCCGCCCACTTGGGAATCGGACGCGTAGCTGCCGGTAAAGCGCGTCAGGTCTTCATCCAACGGACGCTTGGGAACGATATTGATCACCCCGCCCACCCCGCTGTTCGGAGAAATGCCGTACATCAGCGCACCCGGCCCCTTGAGCACTTCGACCCGTTCGGCGTAGTCGGTGAACACCCGATAGTTGGGTGCCACGCCGTATACACCGTCGTAGGCCAACTCGCCGAGGTTGCCCTCGCCGATGGGAAAACCACGGATGAAAAACGAATCGACGATGCCGCCCACCTGGCCCGTCGAACGCACCGAAGGGTCTCGTTGCAGGGCATCGGCCACGGTCACGGTTTGCAGGTCGGCCAGGGTCTTTTCGGTGTAGCTGGTCACGCTGAACGGCATGTCCATCACGTCCTTGTTGCCCATCATCCCCAAGCGTGCACCGCGCGCCACCTGACCGCCGGCGAGTACGGGTGGCAGTGCGCCCGGGTCGTTGTGGGTGCCGCTGATGGTGGTGGCGTCAAGGGTCAAGCCTTGCCCGTTGTCGTTGGAGACGTCCAGGATTTTATCGGCGGCAGGCGCCTGCTCGGGGGTTGCCGCCCAGGCGGTGGCGCTTCCTGCGACCAGAATGAAACTCAGCGTGGCGCTACGAATCGCGAGGGATAACGCAGACTCACCACAAGGTCGACGTGCAACAGACATGGCTTAAGGATCCTTTCCAACGAGAGAAAATGGTAATCACTCCTATTGCCAGTCGACCTGCGAAAAAGTATCACCTCCCGGGGATTATTTTTTCAGAGTGGGCCGGGCCCTCAGGTGGTCACCCGCCCAGTGGTCGCGATCTACCTGATATACGGCATCGGCCTTGAAGCCCATCAGCAAAACACCATGGTGATGTTTGCCCCCGATGGCAAAGCGCGTAGCCTGCTGATCCGCGATTTCGGCTACGCGCGTCCCTGCTGGAGGAACGCGGGTACACCTTGCAACCTCATGTGCAGCCGGGCATCTTGCCGACCGTGTTCGTGGAAGATATCGAGCCGATGCGCATGTGCGTGCTCGACGCGGTGTTCCTCACCCACCTGCACAAGATCGCCTTGTGGCCGACCCGATCGTTGTTGCGCATGCACCTGCTGCAGTACTCCAACTATCGTTTACAGCACACGCTGACCCACCCGCTTGCGAGCGTTTAACCACCGAGGCTGAGTCATGTCCCACGCAGGTGCCATCCAGGGTTCGAACGTCAGAATCCTGATTTACCTTCTATTCGCGATCCAGCTCATCTCCATGGGCGCGATGGAAATGAGCGGGCCGTTCTGGCCGGTCCACCTGCGCGGGCTGACGTCCTCGGAGACGGTCTTCAGCTTCGCCAGCATCGCCGTGTATGTCGGGCCGATGCTGGGCATCATTCTGACCAGTGCCTTCTGGGGCCGTATCGGTGATCGCTACGGTCATAAGTTGATGATGATCCGCGCCCTGGCGGGCTTGTCATTGACTCAGCTCGGGCTGGCGCTGTGCAGCGACATCTGGATCATCCTGGTGCTGCGCTTCCTGCAGGGCGCCTTTGCCGGGTACATCGCCCCGGCCCAGGCCTATGGCGTCAGCATCGAAGCCCCCTCGCGACGGGCGCGGCTGTTCGCGATCCTGCAAATATCCACCAACGTCGGCTCATTGCTCGGCGCGGTGGTCGGGGGCCTGATCCTCGACTACGCCACCTTCTTCTGGATCAACATCATCGCCTCGGCCTTGTGCGCAGTGTGCACGGTGGTGGCCACCGTGACCTTGCCGGACGTGCCTCCGGTGAAAAAACCCGCAGTCAGCCAGGCCCCGACGACCGCGAGCCGTACCGACAGCGTCTGGCAAGGAACGCCATTGCTGTCGTTGCTGTGGGTCATGGGCATCCTGCTGTTGGCCCGGATGCTGCCACAGACCTCATTCTCCTTGTATGTGAGCTCGGTATTCGACGTCAGCAACTCGGTGGTCGGCCTATGCTACGGCTTGCTGGCGCTGGGTTTCATCCTCTCGGCCACGGCCTGGTCGCGCTACTTCGAGCACCGTACCCAGCAGGACACCTTGCACCGCATCATCTACGTCGTGCTCGGTTGCATCGCCCTGACCGCCCTGGCGGGGGTCACGCGCAATGCCATCGTCTTTGTCGTCGTCTACTTCATCTGGGGGGTGCTGCTGGGGGCTACCACGCCGGTGCTGATGGCGTTGATCTCGAAATCCGCCGACAGCGCGCGACAAGGCCAGGTGCTGGGCATAGCCCAAGGCACTGCGCAATTCGCCTCGATCGCGGGCATCTCGGCCGGTGGGTTGCTCAGCCAGGTCTATGGCTTGCAGTACACCTACCTGTTCGTTTGCCTGGCCTATGTGTTGGCCCTGATCCCCATCGTCGCCTTGCGGTACTGGCCCGCGAGCCTGCAAGCCACCCCCGCCCCGCCCGGGGACTGATCAAAGAGTTTCCCTTGGACCCTGCATGCCGCTTGCGCCGCAGGCAAGTTGTCCTTTAGCATTGGGAATACTTCTCAATTGCAAAAAAACGCAGCCATGAGCGAAACCCTGCCCGCGAACAACGACCAGCATCTGCGCGTGATCGAAGACCTGTACGCCGGCCATCACGGCTGGCTGTACAACACGCTGAAGAAGAAGCTGGGCAACGCCATGGATGCGGCGGACCTGGCGCAAGACACCTTCACGCGCATTCTCGCCTCCCAAGTCACGGCCATTGACCAGCCCCGGGCCTACCTGAGCTGCGTGGCCAAGGGCATTCTCATCAATTGGTATCAGCGCAAGGCCCTGGAACGTGCCTACCTGGAGGCGCTCGCGCATTTGCCGGCCCAGGAAGTGCCGTCCCCTGAATTGCGCTTTCTGGTGCTGGAAACCCTGCACGAAATCGACGCCATGCTCGACACCCTCCCGGCGCCGGTCAAGCGGGCATTCCTGCTGTCGCAGATCGGCGGCCTGAAATACGACGACATCGCCCAACAGCTGAACGTCTCGCTGATCACGGTCAAGCGCTACATGAAGCAGGCATTCGTACAGTGCTTGATGCTGGTGGAATGAATGCTCACTCGTCGCCGTGAGCCGCCGCTCGACCCCAAGGTCCTCGAAGAAGCCGCCGAGTGGCTGATGCGCTTGAGCGAAAGCGACCTCAGTGACGCCGAGCGCGTCGAATGGGAATGTTGGCGGGCCAGTAGCCCCGAGCGCGGTCGGGCCTGGTCTCGTGCGCAATTGCTGCAAAGCAAGCTCGGCGGCTTGCCACGCGCATTGGCGATGTCGGCGCTGGATCGCCCAAGCAGCCCCGAACGGCGCGCGGCCCTCGGCAAACTGGCGTTGCTGCTGGTAGCGGTGCCTGTCGGTTGGGGCAGTTGGAAACTGGCGCAATCGCAGCAATGGTCCGCCGACTACCGCACCGCCATCGGCGAGCGCCGCGAGTTGACCCTGGCCGACGGCTCTCACCTCACCCTCAATACCGGCACGGCCATCGACGTGCTGTTCGACACCCGACAGCGGCTCCTCCGTGTGCGCGAAGGGGAAATCCTGGTGCAGACCGCGCCGGATGCCTCGCCACAGGCCCGACCGTTCCTGGTCAGCACCCGCGAGGGCCGGATGCAGGCCCTGGGTACGCGGTTCATCGTGCGCCAACTGCCATCGCGCACCCATCTGGCGGTACTCGAAGGCGCGGTGCGGATTGAGTTGACCGAGGCTCGCCAGGCCGCGCCGCTCATCGTCAACGCCGGACAGCGCACCGACTTCTCCTCCCAGGCCTTCGGCCCGTTGACCCCGACAGATCGCAATGCCAGCGCCTGGACCCAAGGCATGCTGATGGCCGACAGGATGCGCCTGGCGGATTTCGTCGCCGAACTGGCGCGCTATCGCCGGGGCTTCGTGCGTTGCGACCCGGCCATTGCCGAGCTGCGGGTGTCCGGCGCGTTTCCCATCAGCGATACCCAGCGCACGCTCAACATGCTGGTGCAAACCTACCCGGTCCTGGTCACCGGTCATTTGAGCGGTTACTGGGTGACGCTCTCCCCAGCCTGATCCCACAAAAAATTATTTGCTGCTCGGGTGATACTTTTTTTGATCTCAACTGGCAAAGAAAGGAATAACCATTTCATCTCGTCCATAGGGTCATCCATCCATGCTCGTTGCACGGCCCCTGCGTCCGGATCGTCCGTCCAAGCCCGTCATGCGCAGTGTGCTGTTGAGCCTTGCGTTGAGCACGGTCACCGGGCCGTTCGCCTTCGCCGCCGTGCCCGCGCAACTGGAAGCCGTCGCCCCCCGCGCCTATGACATCGCCCCGGGCCCGCTCGGCCCTGCCCTGTCGCGCTTTGCGGTGACCGCCGGCATTGCCCTGTCGTTCCAGCCCTCGATCACTGAGGGCCTGGTCAGCCCTGGGCTTTCCGGCACGTATCCGGCAGCGCAAGCACTCACCCATCTGCTGGCCGACAGCGGCGTGGAGATGGTTGCCCGGGACGATGGCAGCTACACACTGGTGCTGCGCCGGGTGACCTTGCCGCAGATCAGCGTCGACGCCGCCGGCAGACGCAGCACCGACCTGCCACCTACCGACGCCAACGGCCAGGTCGCCCGCGGCGCACGCCTCGGCCTGCTGGGCAACGCCGATGTAATGGATGCACCGTTCAGCATCAGCAGCTACACCTCGACGATGATCAGGGATCAACAGGCGACCACCGTGGGCGACTTGCTGGAACGCGACGCTTCGGTGCGCTCCACTGGCCAGGCGGGCGGCATCGTCGACTCGTTCTTCATCCGCGGTTTTCCGCTGGGGGAAGGCAACCTCGGGGAGTTGGCTTTCGACGGTGTGTATGGCGTGGCGTCCAATTACCGGGTGTTCACCGATTACGCCGAGCGTATCGAACTGGTCAAGGGGCCCGCCGCGCTGCTGTATGGCATGTCGCCCAACAGCGCCGTGGGCGGCGTGATCAACGTGGTCCCCAAGCGCGCCCTCGACGAGGACCTGACCCGATTCACCAGCCGCTACGCCACGGACTCGCAACTGGGCGGCCACCTCGACGTCAGTCGGCGCTTTGGCGAAGAACGCCGGTTCGGGATCAGGCTCAACGGTAGCCTGCAGCAGGGTGACACGGCCATCGACAAGCAGTCCCGAGACGTCGGTACCGGCGCCATGGCCCTGGATTACCAAGGCGATCGCCTGCGCATGACCCTGGACCTGATCAGCCAGGATGAAAAGTTCGACGCCGCCTCACGCCCTTTCCTGATCGCCCCTGGCATGCAAATTCCCTCCGCCGCCAACGGCCGCACCAGTGTCAGCCAGGACTGGGGACGTTCCCGGGCCCGGGACAAATCGGCGTTGCTGAGTGGCGAGTACGACCTCAGCGACCAACTGACCCTGTTTGCCCACGCCGGCGGCGGAAAATCCGAGGTCGAGCGCATGTCCGACCAGACCCCGACCATCATCAACGCCGCCGGCGACACGTCATCGGTTCCCGGTTATTACAAATTCAACGTCCAACGCTACACCGTCGATGCCGGCGCGCGCCTGGGCTTCGACACCGGGCCAGTCAGCCACCGCGCGGTGCTGCAAGTCAGCCGTTATCGCGATGAATTGTCCCGGGGCATTGTTTCCGGCCCCGCCATCCTCTCGAACATCTATCACCCGGTCGACCGGCCCAGGCCCGACCTCGCCGAACCTCACACGCCAAAAGTCTCCGAAAGCGAACTGTCAGGCGTCGCCCTGGCCGACACCTTGTCGGTGCTCGATGAGCGCCTGCAAGTCACCCTCGGGTTGCGCCGGCAAAACATCCAGTCGGACAACTACACCACCACCGTCGCCACCCCGTCCTACGATAAAAGCAAGACCACACCCCTGCTCGGTATCGTCGCCAAGCCCTGGGACCATGTCGCGCTGTACTACAACTACATCGAAGGCCTGAGCAAGGGCGACATCGCGCCGTCTGCCGCCACGAACGCCGAAGAGGTTTTTTCACCCTACATCTCCCGCCAGCAGGAGATCGGGGTCAAGGTCGACTACGAACGTTTCATGGCCACGCTGGCGCTGTTCCAGATCAAGAAACCCAGCGGTGAATTGTCGTCCGGGGTGTTTTCGGTCCAGGCCCAGCAACGCAACCGTGGCGTGGAACTGAACCTGTCCGGCGAGATTGCCCGGGGCACGCGCCTGCTCGGTGGCGTGACGCTACTCGACGGGGAACTGACCCGCACCAGCGTCGCCGCCAACCGCGGCAATACACCGGTGGGCGTGCCCAAGGTCCAGGCCAACCTCTGGGCCGAGTGGGACACCCCGGGCATCGACGGGCTGACACTGACCAGCGGTGCGATCTACACCGCCAGCCAGTACGTCGACCAGGCCAACACCCAGGAACTGGATGCCTGGACCCGCTTCGATGTCGGTGCCCGCTATGCCACGCGCATTGCCGAACGCCCCACGACATTTCGCGCCACGGTGCAGAACGTCTTTGACCGCGCCTATTGGTCGGGGGTCGCGTCCTATGGCGCGTTCTCCCAAGGCGCACCGCGCACGCTGTTGTTATCCGCCACCGTTGATTTCTGAAACCTGCGGGCCGGGGCGGCGACTGGCGCCGTTGTCCAGGCCGGCTTTTGTAAAGGCCTGAACCATGGTTACCGTTTTTCGCCGCCCTCACACCCTCGCCGCCCTGCTGTTCGCCGGGCTGCTCGGTGTGTCGTTTCTTTCGCTGACGCCCCGCAACGCCCTGGCCGCCGAGGCGGACCCTGCCCTGGGCAGCGTGACCGACCTGCTCGGGCGCCAGGTCAAGGTCCATCTCCCGGTCAGGCGGGTGATCCTCGGCGAAGGCCGCCAGTTGTACCTGGTGGCGGCGCTGGACACGCAAAATCCCATCGAACGCATCGTCGGCTGGCGCAAGGACCTGATCCAGTCAGATCCGGACACCTACGGCGCCTACCTGCGCAAATTTCCCGACATTGCCAAGATCCCGACCTTCGGCGGGTTCGAGGACGGCACCTTTGACATCGAACAGGCCATCTCCCAGCGTCCGGATGTGATCATCCTCAATATCGAAGCCCAGCACGCCACCGAGGATGCGCGCTACATCGAGAAGCTCGACGCCTTGGGCATCCCGGTGGTCTACGTCGACTTTCGCAACAACCCGATGCAGAACACCGAGCCGACCATGCGCCTGTTCGGCCAACTGTTCGGCAAGCAAGCCCGTGCCGAAGCCTTCATCGATTTTCGCAACCAACAGATTCGACGGGTCACCGACGTCATTGAAGCGCGCCACCCTGCCCGGCCAAAGGTCTTCATCGAACGCATCGGCGGCTACACCGATGATTGCTGCCTGAGCTTCGGCAACGAGAACTTCGGCCTGTTCGTCGAAATGGCCGGTGGCGACAACATCGCCAAAGGCATCATCCCCACCACGTTCGGCCAGTTGAATGCCGAGCAAGTGGTGGTCGCCAACCCGGCACAGGTGGTGATCACCAGCGCCAACTGGGAAGCCTTTGCACCCGGTGGCCATTGGGTCGGCGTCGGCCCGGGGGCGGACATGGCCCAAGCCAGGAAAAAACTGGCGTGGTACACCCAGCGACCGGCCTACGCCGGCATCAAGGCCCAGGACGACCAGGCGTTCCACGCCATTTGGCATCAGTTCTACAACAGCCCCTATCAGTTCGTGGCCATCCAGCAATTGGCCAAGTGGTTTCACCCGACGTTGTTCGCCGACCTGGACCCGGACGCCTCGTTCCGCCAATTGCACGAGCAGTTCCTGCCGGTCCCTTATGAGCCGGGTTATGCCGTCAGCCTGGGCCAGACAGAGGACAAGCCATGACGTCGTTGAACGAAACCCTGGTGATGCAACGTGACACCTACCGGCGCCTGGTGCTGCGCAAGCGGCTTATCCTCGGGGGGCTCACGCTGTTGCTGATCTGCAGTGTCCTGCTCGACCTGGCCCTCGGGCCGGCACGCTACAGCCTCGACGAAGTGCTCGGCGCGCTGTTTTCACCGGACAGCGCGTCGCCCCAGGTCCGCGTGGTGATGTGGGACATCCGCCTGCCCGTGGCGCTGATGGCCGTTGCGGTCGGCGCCGCGTTGTCATTGGCCGGCGCGCAGATGCAGACGATCCTCAACAACCCGCTGGCCAGCCCGTTCACCCTGGGCATTTCCGCCGCCGCCAGTTTCGGTGCGGCCATGGGGCTGGCGTTTGGCGTGGCCTTGTTCCCGCTGGCGGCGCAGTACATGGTGCCGGTGAACGCGTTCATCATGGCCATGCTGTCGGCATTGCTGATCCACTTCCTGAGCCTGCGCCGCGGTGTCACCGCCGAGACCATCGTGCTGCTTGGCATCGCCCTGGTGTTCACCTTCAACGCGTTGCTGGCGCTGGTGCAATTCTTCGCCACCGAACAAGCCGTGGCCGCCGTGGTGTTCTGGACGATGGGCAGCCTGACCAAAGCCACCTGGCCCAAGCTCGGAGTGATCTGCCTGGTGATCCTGGTCACCCTGCCGATTTTCGCCAGGCGCGCCTGGGCCTTGACCGCGCTGCGGCTGGGGGACGACAAGGCCGCGAGTTTCGGCATCAACGTGCGCAGCCTGCGCTTTCAGACGCTGATCATGGTCAGCCTGCTCGCCTCGTTCCCGGTGGCGTTCGTCGGCACGATCGGCTTCATCGGCCTGGTCGGCCCGCACATCGCGCGGATGCTGATCGGCGAAGACCAACGGTTCTTCCTGCCTGCGTCCTTGTTGACCGGCGCACTGATTCTGTCCGCCAGTTCGGTGATCAGCAAAACCCTGATCCCTGGGGCCATTTTCCCCATCGGCGTGGTGACGTCGCTGATCGGCGTGCCCTTCTTCATCTCCTTGATTCTCGGTGGGAAGAAAAACTCATGGTAACGATTCGGCTGGAGAATCTCGGGGCCCGCTATGGCCAGCGCCTGGTCATTCACGGCGTGACCACGGCAGCTTTTGTCGGCGGCCAGGTGGTGGCGGTAGTCGGCCCCAACGCGGCGGGCAAATCCACCTTGTTCAAGCGCATGGCCGGGTTGATCGACGGCCCCGGACAGGTGGTCTTGGAGGACTCGAAAAAGGGACCGCAGGGCATCAGCTACATGCCCCAGGGCTTGAACGCCAGCGCCCGGTTGACGGTATACGAGTCGGTGCTGCTGGCACGCAAGCAGCTCACGCCGGGCTGGGTCGTCCATGATGATGAACTGAAGCGGGTGGACGACATTCTCGCCGCGCTGGGCATCACTGAGTTGTCGTTCCGTAATCTCGGAGAGCTCAGCGGCGGACAGCAGCAACTGGTGTCGATCGCCCAGACCCTGGTGCGCGAACCGGAAATTCTGTTGATGGATGAGCCGACCAGCGCCCTGGACATGCATCGGCAAGTCCAAGTGCTGAATTTCATGCGGGCCCTGGCGCGCAAACGCCAGGTCATTGTGTTCATCGCCATCCATGACCTGAACCAGGCGCTGCGCTTTGCCGACCAAGTGCTGGTCATCGCCGACAGCACCGCCCAGGGCAGCGGCCCGAGCGCCGAGGTGATTACCGAGTCGATGCTGCGCCAAGTCTACAAGGTCGAAGCGCGGATCGAGCGGTGCAGCCGGGGCGAGCGCCACATCCTGATCGACGATATCGTTTGAGCGAACATCCGGGCCCTGCACCAAAGGCCGGGGGCCGCGGGACCTAGGCGACCCCGCCGTCGGGCACCGCAAGGGGGTCGGCCTGGGTCACGCGGCTTGGCCTGAAGGTCTCCGGCATCGCCAACAACAGGCCGAATGCCAGCGCGGCAATCGCCGCCAGGGTCAGGAACGCCGCGCTGTAGCCAGCCCCTTGCACCACGAAGCCGGCCAGGCTGTTGCTCAACGCGGCGCCGAGCCCGAACACCGTCGACAACACCCCGAGGCTGACGTTGAAGCGCCCGGTGCCTTGGGTCAGGTCCTTGACCACCAGGGGAAACAGCGCGCCAAACAGCCCGGCACCGATACCGTCCAGCAGTTGCACCGCCACCAACCAGTAGGGGTCGTCCGAGAGCACGTACAACACACCGCGGATGGGCAGGATCAGGAAGCCGGCCAACAGCAACGGCTTGCGACCCCAGGCATCGGCCTTGACGCCCACCAGCCACGCCATGGGCACCATGACCAGTTGCGCCGCAACGATACAAGCCGACGTCAACGGCGTGGCCAGGTGCACATTGGCCTGGGCGAGCTTCTGGCTGACCAGCGGGAGCATCGCCGCGTTTGCCAGGTGGAACAGCCCGCAGCAAATGGCGAACAACAGCAGCGTACGGTTATCCAGCAGGACCCGCAGCGTCGAGGGTACAGGGCCGTGAACCAACTGCCCCGCCTCCAGGCCCCGGGCCACGTCATGGTCGATGGCCTCGGCGGACACGCAACCGACCGCCACGATGCTGGCCAATGCCATGGCGGCCATCAGGTAGAACACCGCGATGGGACCGAACAACCAGGCGAACCCACCCGCCAGCAGCGCGGCGCAGGCATTGCCCGCGTGATTGAATGTTTCGTTGCGCCCCGTGCGCCGTGTAAAGGCCTTGGCGCCGGTAATGCCCAGGGAAATCGCCGCGATAGCCGGCGCAAAGACTGACGCTGCCACGGCGCCGATGGCCTGGGTCAATGCCACCAGGCCAAAGGACGACGTGAACGGAAGTATCAGGCAACCCAGCGTCACCACCAAAGCGGCCACGGCCACCACGGCACGCTTGCTGCGCACCCGGTCGATCAGCGCGCCGGCGGGCGCCTGGGCGACGAGCCCGGCCATGGCCGCGACCGTCATCACCACGCCAATGCTGGCCGGGTCCCAGTGATGCACCGCCAGCAGGTAGATCGCCAGGTAAGGCCCCAAACCATCGCGCACATCCGCGAGGAAAAAATTCAGGCCATCCAGGGAAAGGTTGTTGCGTCGCTCTCGGTTTCGATCCACAGCGGCCTCGACGGGGCTTTGCCCAAAGGTGATTGGCGCCAAGGTGTGCGGCCACACAAGACGACACGGTCTGTTCCGTCCGTCACCCACGCGTCGTGACGGGACGCGTCATGATGTCGCAAAGAATCGATCCGAGCCACTGCGATGACCGCGGGGCCAAGGCGCTTGCCCCGTGGGATCAGGCAGCGGCGGCGGCGAGAAGTGCCCTACCAAAGAGCGATGTCGTAGGTAAAGTAGATCCGGTTGCTGTCACGGCCACGGGAAAAGTCCGAGCGATAGACGTAGTTTCGCAACCTCACCCCCAGCCCCTTGAACGTCCCCTGCTGCACCACATAGGCGATCTCTGCGTCACGTTCCCACTCTTTGACCGTGGTGTTGGACTTACCGTCGTTACCGCTCAGGTAGCGGGTGGAGAACGTCAGGCCGGGCACACCGAGGCGAGCGAAGTCGTAGCCGTAACCGAGCATCCAGGTCTTCTCGTCTTCCTCGATGAACTTGCCGATCCCGACGTTGCTGAAGGAGTACACCGTGGCGCCGCTGATGTAAGGCAGGCCCGCCTCGCCGCTGAGGGTCTGGTAACCGGCGCTCAGTGTATGGCCGACCACGGCGTAGGACAGCGACCCGCTGAGCATGTCGTTGTCGATCTTGCCGCCGTAGGCCGACCCCGAATCGACGCTGTTGAAGTAGCGCAGGTCGCTGGTCAATACCCCGGCGCCCAGGGGCAGATCATGCTGGATGCCCACAAAGTTCTGTCGATAGAAATTCTCCAGTTCGCCGTAGAAGTAACTCAGGCGGATCTGCTTGCCCAGCTTGTAGTCGGCACCGGCATAGCTGAAGTCACCGGACTTATCGCCGCCGTAGCCGTCCGGCACGATGGGCATGCTGTCGCTCGAATCCCGCAGCTTGAAACGCTCCAGGTGCCCGCCGGTGACGGTGAGGTTGTCAATGTCATTGCTGCTGATCTGGGTGCCTTGGTAAGTCTGGGGCAACAGCCGCGCATCGTTGTAGACCAGCACCGGGGTCTTGGGCAGCAAGGTGCCGTATTTGAGCGTGGTCTTGGCCAACCGGGCCTTGGCGGTCATGCCCGCACTGGCGAACTCGTCGGCGGCGCGACCGTCGTCATGCACCGGCAGCAGGCCGGTGCCGCTGCGGCCACGCCCGGAGTCGAGCTTGACCCCGAGCAGGCCCAGGGCATCGACCCCGAAGCCGAGGGTGCCCGGCGTAAAGCCTGACTGGTAATCCAGCAGGAAGCCCTGGGCCCATTCGGTGCGCTCACTCTTGGCGGTCCTTGCCGCCCGGGCGCTCATACCGTGCTCGTCGCGGAAATTTTCGTTGAAGTAGACGTTGCGCAATTGCAGCTTCAGCTTGCTGTCATCGATGAAACCTTCGGCGCTGGCCGTGGCCAGGGGCAACAGGCCAAGGATTGGAAACAAAGCCCCGCGGGTCAGCAAAATGGTCATGTCTGGCTACTCGTTGTTGTTATTGGACGCGCACGCCTGCGCACCCCCGCTTGCGGGGGCGTGCCAGGCAGGAAAACAAGGTTGTCGGGTGAATCAGGAAAACAGCGTCAGTGCCCCGGTCAGCAGGGCCAGCGCGGTAATCACCAGGGAGGTGAGCACCGCCCATTTGACGGTGGCTTTCTGGAAGTCGCCCAAGTCGCGGTCGACCATGCCCACCAGCAACAGGGTCGAGGCCACCAGCGGGCTCATCAGGTGCACCGGCTGGCCGAGAATGGAGGCCCGGGCAATTTCCACCGGATCGATCCCGTAGGCAGCCGCGGCATTGGCCAGGATTGGCACGACACCGAAGTAGTAGGCATCGTTGGACAATACGAAGGTCAGCGGCATGCTGGTAATCGCCACCACCAGCGGGAACAGATGGCCCCAGGAAGGCGGAATCCAATCGACCAGGGTCTGTGCCAGGGCATCGACCATTTTCGTTCCGGAGAAGATCCCGGCGAAGATGCCCGCGGCAAACACCAGCAGGACCACGGTCATGGCGTTGCCCGAATGGGCGAGAATGCGCTCCTTCTGAATATCCAGTTGCGGATAGTTGATCATCAGCGCCAGGACGAAACCGATCAGGAACAGAATCGCCGAGTGCATGAGCCCCATCACCAGCGCGACCATCACCGCGACCACCAGCAGCAGGTTGACGTAGGCCAGTTTCGGGCGCTTGTGTGGCGTGTCCTCGATGATTGCGTTGATGTAGCAGTCACCGCCACCGCTTTGCAGCTGGACGTTGCCGATACGCTTGCGCTCGGCACGGCCCAGCAGGAAGGCCGTGAACACAACCCACATCGCACCGCCGATCATGGTCGGCAGCAACGGCACGAAATACTCACCGGCATCCAGGCCCAGCGCTGCGATCGCACGGGTCGCCGGGCCGCCCCAAGGGGTCATGCCACTCATGATGCTCAAGGACAGCATGGAAATGGTCGCCAGAATCATCGGGTTCATGCCGATGCGCTTATACAGCGGCAGCATCGCGGCACAGGTGATCATGTAGGTCGTCGTGCCGTCACCGTCCAACGCCACCAACAGCGACAGCAACGCGGTGCCCACGGCGATTTTCATCGGGTCGCCATTGACCCGCTTGAGGATTTTGCGGATCAGCGGGTCGAACAGACCGGCGTCGATCATCAGGCCGAAAAACAGGATCGCGAACAACAACAGTGCCGCCGACGGCGCAACCATTTTCAGGCCGTCCAGCATCATCTTGCCGGTGGTCCCGCCAAAGCCGCCAAGCACGGCGAAGACGATGGGCACTACCGTCAGGGCGACGATCGGGGACAAGCGTTTGGTCATTATCAGGAAGGTGAAAACCACCACCATGGCCAAGCCAAGTAAAGCGAGCATATGTCAGATCTCTTGTTGTTATGAGTAGCTTGGCAGACACCCAGGCGCACGCCCTCCCACCCGCCAGGCAACACGCTGAAGTGTGCCTGGCGCAGAGGTATCGAGTGAGCTTGCGCGGTGCTGTCGAGTCAGCCGTGAGCGGCTAGATGTGTTTGGCGACCTTCGTGCCGTCCCAGCTCGAGTCCGTTGCCGGGGTCTGTGTCAGGACGGGTTTGCCGTCCAGGGTCTGCAACAGCACTTCGCGGTCACAGGCATTCTCCGAGAGGGAGATCACTACGGTGGCGACGGCGTTGCTCGCCAGGCTGGTCAACGCCCGCGCTTCGGACATGAATCGGTCGATCCCGATCAATAGGGCCAGGCCCGCCAGGGGAATGTCGTGGATGACCGTCAAGGTCGAGGCCAGGGCGACAAACCCGCTGCCGGTCACACCCGCAGCACCCTTTGACGACAGCAGCATGATCGCCAGCATGGTGATGACCTGGGTCAGCGTCAGGTCGATGTTGCAGGCCTGGGCAATGAAGATCGCCGCCAGCGACAGATAGATCGCCGTGCCGTCGAGGTTGAACGAGTAACCGGTCGGCAGCACCAGCCCCACGACCCCTTTCTTGCACCCCAGGGCCTGGAGTTTCTCCAACATCCGCGGCATTACCGGCTCGGTCGAGGACGTGCCGAGCACCACCAGGAACTCTTCACGCAGGTAACGCAACAGCTTCCACAGGCTGAAACCGTGGGCGCG
This sequence comes from Pseudomonas sp. NFIX10, assembly GCF_900111955.1. Taxonomy (NCBI): domain Bacteria; kingdom Pseudomonadati; phylum Pseudomonadota; class Gammaproteobacteria; order Pseudomonadales; family Pseudomonadaceae; genus Pseudomonas; species Pseudomonas sp. NFIX10. The sequence continues at coordinate 23,993 of NZ_FOKH01000023.1, forward strand.
GCAAAGGCTGCCCAACACCACGAAGACGAAGAAAGCGCAGGCGATGTACAAGGTCATGATCAACTTGGCCAGCGAGCCCAGCGACGTGATGCCGTACTGCCCCACCGTGAAGGCCAAGGCCCCGAAAGCGCCAATCGGAGCGAAACGCATCAGGTAGGAGAAAATCTTGAACACCATGTGCGAAGCCGATTCCAGGACCTCCAGCACAGGCTTGCCGCGCTCGCCCAGGGACGACAGGGCAAAACCGCAGAGCACCGCGATAAACAGCACCGGCAGCACCTCGCCTTTATTGAAGGCGCCGATGAAGGTGTCGGGAATGATGTGCATGAAGAAGTCCACCACGCTCAGTTTCGCGGCGGATTCGGTGTACTGCGACACCCCCTGGGTACTCAACTGCGTCGGGTCGATGTTCATGCCCGCGCCGGGCTTGAACAGGTAGACCGACACCAGGCCGATGATCAGGCTAATCACCGTCAGCGCCAGGAACAACAGCAGGGTCTTGCTCAACAAGCGCCCCAGCGAGCGCTTGTCGCTCATACCGGCGATGCCCGTGACAATGGTGCAGAACACCACCGGCGCGATCATCATCTTGATCAGCTTGATGAAGGCATCGCCCAGCGGCTTCAAGGCAATTGCCTGTTGCGACCAGAAGTGCCCGACGACCACGCCCAGCAGCACGGCGCAGATGATCTGGAAGTAGAGCGATTTAACAACTTTCATGGCATCACCCATTTTTAGAATTGTTCTGATGCAAAAGACCCTGGCGGCCAGGGCTATCCGGCCAGACGTTGGGGCGCCGTGGCGTAGACGTAACCCGAGAAAAGCCGGCGCGCGGTACGTACTACCGAAGCCTGAATGGTCTCACCCTTTTCACCCGTGTAGGACAGTACGACATCAATACCGCCGCTTGGGTGTTCGATCCGAACCTGTTGCAAGCGCGGTTTACTGACGTTGCCGAGCAACTGTGCAACGACGCTGCCTTCGGTTACGCACGCCGTGGCCAGGCCGATGGAGCCGGTGATCGCCAGGGCGCGGTGACAGTTGTGCGGCATGAAGTAGCGCACCTGGATCGTCCCACCAGACTTGGCCGGAGACACCAGCACCGGCTTGGGAATGACCTTGTCGCTGACATCACCCAGGCCCATCGCCAGGCCGGCTTTCAGCCGCAAGGACTCCAGCCGCTGCAGAAAGGCTTTATCGGCGTCCAGTTCGGCAGGGCTTTCGTCACCGCGTTTGCCGAGCTGGCTGGCCTCGACGATCATCATCGGCATCGCCATGTCGATGCAGGTCACCGGGATACCGTCGATCAGGTCCTGGGTCTGCCCGGTCGGGAAGAGTTTCCCCGTCTTGCTGCCCGCCGCATCGAGAAACGTCAGTTGTACCGGAGCGGCCGTGCCAGGCACGCCGTCGATGGCGGTGTCGCCTTCATAGCTGACCTTGCCTTGCGGGGTTTGCACTTCGGCATTCACGAAAGTCCCGGTGTTGAGGTTGCGAATGCGCACCCGGGTCAGATTGCCAGAAGGCTTGACCAGCCCCTGCTCGATGGCAAAGGGGCCGACGGCGCAGAGCATGTTGCCGCAGTTGGGGGCGGTATCGACACGACGCTGGGAAACCATGACCTGGACGAACAAATAATCGACATCCGCGTCTGGGTGCAGCGATGGGCTGACGATCGCCACTTTGCTGGTTTGTGGGCTGCCACCACCGATGCCGTCGATTTCCAGCTCGTGGCCGGAGCCCATCAGGTTGAGCAGCAGCTCGTCACGTTCGGCGATGGCGACCGGCAGATCCCAGGCGAGAAACACCGGGCCTTTGGACGTACCGCCGCGCATTAGCACACAAGGAATTCGCTGCATGTTCACTAACTCTTGTTGATCAATCTGGATAATTGATGCTCTGGACACAAGAGTGGCAAAATTTGAAAAGTGTTTCCAATGCAAAGATCAGAGAGATTATTGCGTTTCACAAATGAATTACTTTACGATGATTTGCACCGCGCATCCCCCTCTCCGGTGAGGTAGAACATGGAATATGAGCTTCAGGACATACGATCTTTCGTGAAAATCGCCGAACTGGGCAGTTTCCACGAAGCCGCCGATGCGCTGCATCTGTCACAACCGGCCCTGAGCCGTCGGATGAAAAAACTCGAGGAGGGCCTGGGAACCGCCTTACTCGACCGCACAACCCGCAAGGTCAGCCTGACGAGTGTCGGCCGTGATTTCCTGCCCAAGGCGCGGCGCTTGCTGGATGATTTCGACGACTCGATTCTCAACATCCGCGAACTGGCGGAGCGGCAGATCGGCCGGGTGACCTTGGCGTGCATCCCCACGGCGGCGTTCTATTTCCTGCCTTCGGTGATCCGCCTCTACAACGAGCGCTACCCGAAAATCCGCATCCGCCTGCTCGACCTCAGCGCCAACGAAGGGCTCGAAGCGGTGCTGCGCGGCGAAGCCGACTTCGGCATCAACATGATGAGCGGCCAGCACCCGGACATCGAATTCGTGCCCCTGGTCAACGAACCCTTTGTGCTGGCCTGCCGACGCGACCATGAATTGGCTGAACGCAGTGCGGTCACTTGGTCGGAACTCAGCGACTACCGGCTGATCGGGGTCGGGCGCCTGAGCGGCAACCGCATGCTGCTGGACCACGCACTGTCGGGCCTGAGCTGGCGCCCACAGTGGTTCTACGAAGTGCAGCACTTGTCTACGTCCCTGGGACTGGTCGAGGCCGGCCTGGGCGTGTCGGCGATGCCCAGCCTGGCCATGCCGGCCGGGGATCATCCAACCCTGGTCAGCGTGCCGCTGATCGAGCCGGTGGTAAACCGCTCCCTGGGCCTGGTTTACCGCCGGGGCGCATCGCTCTCCCCGGCCGCGGAGAAATTCGTCTCGATCCTGCTTGAGCAGTGGCCGCAATGAAGCGAGCGTCTCCACACCACCAACGCGACGAGGCTGATCGAGGCCCCCAGCAGGCTGACCGCCATCCATCCCCACAACGCATAGACCTGGGTCGCGGCGGCCGCTCCCAGTGCGCTGCCCACCGAGTAGAAACACATGTACGCACCGACCATGCGACTCTGGGCGTCGGGCCGCGCGGCGAAAATCAGGCTCTGGTTGGTGACGTGCACGGCTTGTACCGCGAAGTCGAGTAGCACCACGCCGCAGACCAGTGCGATCAGGGAGCTCTCGGTAAATGCGATGGGCAGCCAGGAGAACGTCAGGAGCCCCAGCGACAAACCGGTCACCCGTTGTCCAAAACCTTGATCGGCCCAACGACCGGCGCTTCTGGCCGCCAGGGCACCGGCGACACCCGCCAGGCCAAACAGGCCGATGGCCGTGTGTGAAAGTGACAGCGGCGCGGCGCTCAACGGCAGCACCATCGCAGTCCACAACACCGAAAAAGCGGCAAAGATCAGCAAGGCCAGCAGCCCCCTGGCCCGTAGCATCGGCTCAGTCACGAACAGCACGAACAGCGAACGGATAAGCGCCAGGTAGGGCTGCCGGTGACGGGGCGACACAGCGGCAGGCACCACGGCCCAGAACACTCCCGCGATGGTCAGCATCAAGCCCGAGGAAACGAAATAAACCCCGCGCCAGCCCGCCAGGTCGGCGATCGCCCCGGAGGTAAACCGCGCCAGGAGAATCCCCAGGACAACGCCACTGGTGACGGTGCCCACGGCCTGTCCCCGTTGGGAGGGCGAGGACAGCACGGCGGCATACGCCACCAGCACCTGGACAACCACCGCCAGCAGCCCCATCACGACCACGGCGCCCAGCAAAGCCAACCAATGCCGGGCTGCGCCGACGGCCGCCAGCGCGATGGCAGACAACACCAATTGCGCGAAAGCCAGCCGTTTACGGTCGACCCTGTCCCCCAGCGGGACGATGAACAGCAACCCCAGCGCGTACCCCACCTGGGTGGCCGTCACCACCGCCCCGATCAATCCGGAAGCGACGCCCAGGCTCTCGGCCATCGAGGCGAGCAAGGGCTGGGCAAAGTAGACATTGGCGACGGCCAATGCGCAGGTCACGGAAAACAATAACGTGAGCGACGGCGAAAGCCCCGGGCACGGCTGTTCATTCAAAGAGCCCGTGGAGAAGGAGCTTGCTCCCTCGCCCTCCTGATTTCCCGAAGGCTGCTGGGTGAAACCGTCGGCCTCTGCTGTCATGCACGTCTCCTTGGCGCTAAACTGGTTTCAATTAAAAACCTGTGTGAATTGTTGCTTTATCAGGTTTCAATTTGCAACCACAAAATTCCGGCCAACTTGGCAATGCTTTCCAGAGGGTCAATAAAATGGAAACCGCTTCATCGCAAAACAACGAATGCCCGGTCGCCAGGACACTGGATGTGATGGGTGATCGCTGGTCACTGATGATCATCCGCGACGCATTCGACGACATCCGTCGATTCAGCGAATTTCAAAAGAGCCTGGGCGTGGCCAAGAACATTCTGGCTTCGCGACTCAAAGCCTTGGTCGAGGCCGGCGTCTTCGACATTCGACCCGCCTCGGATGGGAGCGCCTACAAGGAGTACGTCCTGACAGAGAAAGGCCGGGAGATCTTTCCGGTGGTGGTCAGCCTGCGGCAGTGGGGCGAACGTTTCCTGTTCGAGCCGGGGGAAACGCGTTCCGTGCTGTTGGACAACGCGTCCGGGCAAACTCTCATGCCGATGGAGGTGCGCTCGGCAAGCGGTCAGAAACTCGGGCCGACCGATTGCCACAGGGTGAGGCTCATGACCGACGACCTGACGTGAGCGTTTTTATCCCTGCAAAACCAGGGACATGTCCGGGTACCTGGCACACATGAAATCGACAAATGCCCGCACCTTCGGCGCAGCAAGACGTCGGGACGTGTGCAAGACCCAGAGTTCGGCTTCTTTCCCCGATACCGTGCCCCACTGGACCAACTCGCCAGTGGCCAGCTGGTTCCATGCCATCGACTGCGGGATAAGGGCCGCCCCACCACCGGCGATGGCCGCATCGCGGATCATCAGGAACGAAGAGAACCGCAGCCTGGGGATCGGTTCCAGAACCAAGTGGCCGCCGTCCAGTGTCCACTGTGTGGGCTCGAAACTGGACACCACAATGCCGGGAACCGAGCGGATGGCCCCGGGTGCAGGCATTGGCAGTTCAGGCGCGGCCACCACCACCAGCCGGTCCTTGGCGAAACAGCGACCGACTAAATCGCTGTCCGGGCCGGGGTTGATCCGGATGGCGACATCGAATTGTTCCTCGACGAGATCGACCACGCAGTCCTCCGCAATGACCTCGATCGTGACGTCAGGGTAAGCCGCACAAAAGTCTGCGCCGATGCGTCCCATCGCCAGCTGCGAGAACAGGACCGGAGCAGCGACACGCAAGCGTCCGCGCGGCGCCGATACACCCTCCTTCGCCGCCGCCATGGCCTCGGCCACCTCGGCCAGCGGCCCTTCGGCCCTGGCCATCAGCAGCGCACCGGCCTCGGTGAGCTTCAGGCCGCGGGCGCTGCGCTCGATCAGCCTGACCCCCAATTGCTCCTCGAGGTCGGCGATGCGGCGCGACAAGGTCGCCTTGGAGATTCCGCTGGCACGGCTTGCCTTGCCCAACCCCTCGTTCGTGGCCACGAGGGTGAAATCGATCAGTGCGTTCAGGTTCATGGTGTTCCATTTTTGCAACGGAGTGTCTACATCCTGGGGTCTTCGATTTATTCCTGCAACACCCTATCGTTTGTCCATCGCAACCGCCGACAAGGTCGTAGCGGACTGTCTGACTCACCCACCCTTTGCAGGAGATTCAAAATGAGCATTCTCGTTACCGGTGCCACGGGCACCCTCGGTTCACTCATCATTCAACGCCTCGCCAGCGCAGGCGCCGAGGTCAAGGCCCTCGTGCGCCAGCCGGACAAGGGCAGTTTCCCGGTGGGCGTCACTGAAGTCGTCGCCGACCTCACCGACGTCCCTTCGCTGCGCAGCGCACTGGCATCGGTGCGTACGCTGTTCCTGCTCAACGCCGTGACGCCCGACGAGGTGACACAAGCCCTCATCACCTTGAACCTCGCTCGCGAAGCCGGCATCGAGCGCATCGTCTACCTGTCAGTGATCCATGCCGACAAGTTCACCTACGTGCCGCACTTCACCGGCAAGCACACGGTGGAGCGCATGATCGAAAGTCTCGACATCCCGGCGACCATCCTGCGCCCGGCTTACTTCATGCAAAACGAATTCATGGTCCGGCAGACGATTCAGGATTACTCGGTGTACCCGATGCCGATCGGCTCGGCGGGCGTGTCGATGATCGATACCCGGGACATCGCCGATATCGCCGCTGCCGAGTTGCTGCGTCGCGACAAGGCACCTTCGGCCCTGGATCGGATCACCCTGGAGTTGGTCGGCCCGCACGCATTGACCGGTACCGCCGTGGCGAAAATCTGGAGCGCCGCCCTGGGGCGCGAGGTCGCCTACGGCGGTGACGATGTGGTCGCCTTCGAAGCACAATTGGCTGCGCATGGCCCTGCCTGGCTGGCTTATGACATGCGCCTGATGATGTCCGGTATCCAGACGTTTGGCATGCAGGCCGCCGAAGGCACCGTGGAACGGCTCCAGGCGATGCTGGGACGCCCGCTGCGCACCTACGAAGACTTCGTTCGCGAGGCTGTCGCAGGGGTTTAAATCCCTGGGGCGAGGGAGCGGGTTCGAATCATTCAGAGAGGCCTACTCCTCGGCAGGCCTCATATGAAAAATCGTATAGGGCAGAATCAACGTATCGGCCACGACACTGAAAGGCAGGTCAACGATTGCAAACGGTGCCAGCGCGCGCGAATACACATCGTTGTCGTTCATCGAGCCCTTGATGATCTCGATATCGGTAGCCGCACCGCAGTACGGATGAAGGCCGCAAACTTGCCCCATGCCAAAGGTTTCGTTGGCCGTCGCGCATCCCGCCAGCAGCGCCATCGTCAAAGCCAATACCACGATCCGCATGACGCGCTCTCCCCTGCAAAGGCGGGACTGTAGCATCGATGGCGGACGACCTGTAGGGTTGAAGACTGTTGCCACTGAAGACTGTTGCCCCAGAAACAGCGGCTCGGTTGTTGCCTGGGCAACAGCCATTCAACAATTCATCCGCCAGACCAACAGTCACGCCCCCTCCCATCCCCGCGAAGCCCAGTAAACGCTGGGCTTTTCGCGTTGGTACGGCCCTTGCTCAAGCCTATGTACCTCGATCAACAGTCCAACAGGAACACCTAGGATGAGCACTCCACTGAAAGTCGTCGCCGTCTCCGGCGGTACCGCCCGCCCCTCGCGCACACTGGCATTGACCGAAGCCATCCTGGGCGAGCTCGGTCAGCATCTGGTCATCGACCCCCACTTGATCGAACTGGGCAACATTGCCCGTCCGTTGGGCAGTGCGCTGTGGCGCAAGGAACTGCCGGAAACCGTCGAGCACGAACTGCGCCTGATCGAATCTGCCGATTTGCTGGTGGTGGCCGCGCCGGTCTATCGCGGCACCTATCCGGGCCTGTTCAAGCATTTGTTCGATCTGGTCGGCCAGGACGCGCTGATCAACACGCCGGTACTGCTGGCCGCCACCGGTGGCAGCGAACGCCATGCCCTGGTCCTCGATCACCAGTTGCGCCCGCTGTTCAGCTTCTTCCAGTCACTCACCCTGCCCATCGGCGTGTATGCCAGCGAGACCGATTTCGCCGACTACCGCATCGTCAACGCGGCCTTGCAGTCGCGCATCGAGCTGGCGGCCGCACGCGCCGCTCGCCTGTTTGCCGGCCAGGCGCACGCCCTGCGCAAGATCGCCTGAGGAGCCCGCATGAATCACGATTGCATCTGCCTGGAAGGCGTTTTTGCGAGGGACATCGCATGAGAATCCAACCACAACCCACCGTGCTGACGCCGCTGCAAACCGCCCGCCGCCTGGCTGCGGAGTTCGCCGAAACCGCCGTCGAGCGCGACGAGGCCGGCGGCACGCCCAAGCTGCAACGCGATGCCATACGCCAGAGCGGTCTGCTGGCCTTGAGCATTCCCACCCAGTTCGGTGGCCTCGGGGCCAGTTGGAGCGAAACCCTTGGCGTGGTGCGCGAGTTCGCCAAGGTGGACAGTTCCATCGCCCACGTCTTCGGTTTTCAGCACCTGATGCTGGCCACCGTGCGCCTGTTCTCGCGCCCCGATCAGTGGCAACCCTGGTTCGAACAGACCGCCCGCAAGAACTGGTTCTGGGGCAACGCGCTGAACCCACTGGACACCCGTACCGTGGTCAAGACCTTCGACGGCTGGCGCGAATTCTCCGGCAAGAAGAGCTTCTGCTCCGGTGCCAGCGACTCGGAAATGCTGATCGCCTCGGCCATCGACGAAAGCGCTGGCGGCAAACTGCTGATCGCCGCGATCCCCAGTGGCCGCACCGGCATCACCCTGCATGGCGACTGGGACAATATGGGCCAACGCCAGACCGACAGCGGCAGTGCCACTTTCGAACGGGTGCGGGTAGAAGAGAACGAATTGCTGCTCGACCCCGGCCCCTTGAGTACGCCCTTCGCCTGCCTGCGTCCGCTGATCGCGCAATTGCATTTCTCCCACATATTCCTCGGTATTGCCGAAGGCGCCCTGGAAGAAGCCCGGCACTACACCCTCAAGGAAGGCCGTCCGTGGTTCCGCTCCAAGGCCCAGCATGTCAGCGAAGACCCTTATGTGTTGCGCCACTACGGCGAGTTCTGGGTCGGCCTGGAAAGTGTGCGACTGCTGGTGGAACGCGCCGCCGACCAGTTGGATGAGGCCTGGCACAAGGGTCACGCCCTGGGTGCCGAGGAGCGTGCCCAACTGGCGCTGTCCATCGCCACTGCCAAAGTCGCCGCCGTACGCACCGGCCTGGATATCTGTAGCCGCCTATTCGAAGTCACCGGCGCCCGCGCCACCCATGCTTCGCTGCGCCTCGACCGCCATTGGCGCAACCTGCGCACCCAGAGCCTGCACGACCCCGTGGATTACAAACTCCACGAACTGGGTGAATGGGCACTGAACCAGACGCGCCCCACCCCCTCCTTCTACTCATAGGGATGCCCATGCAACTGCTGACTCTCCCCCCTTCGCCGACACTGGCTACCTCGATCCGGGCGACCGCACAGGTCTTCGAAGACCCTAGATCGCAGGCGCTGCTCGCCCACGTGCAACAGGTCGCCCCCAGCGAGGCCAGCGTCCTGATCATTGGCGAGACCGGCACGGGCAAGGAGCTGGTCGCACGTCACATCCACAACCTCAGCGGCCGTCGCGCCGGGCCCTTCGTCGCCGTCAACTGCGGGGCTTTTTCCGAATCGCTGGTGGAGGCGGAGCTGTTCGGCCACGAGAAAGGTGCCTTCACCGGCGCCCTCACCGCCAAGGCCGGCTGGTTCGAGGAAGCCAACGGCGGCACACTGTTCCTCGACGAGATCGGCGACCTGCCGATGGCCATCCAGGTCAAGCTGCTGCGGGTGCTGCAGGAGCGCGAGGTGGTGCGCCTGGGCTCGCGCAAGAGCATCCCGATCAACGTGCGAGTGGTCGCTGCCACCAACGTGCAGCTGGACAAGGCCATCGGCGCCGGCCACTTCCGCGAAGACCTGTACTACCGCCTCGACGTGGTCAGCCTGCAACTCTATCCGTTGCGTGAACGGCCCGGCGACATCCTGCCGCTGACCCGTCACTTCATCAAGACCTACTGCAACCGCCTGGGCTACGGCGAAGTGCGCCTGACCTCCGGAGCCGAGCGCAAACTGGCGGGCTATAGCTGGCCGGGCAACATCCGCGAACTGGAGAACGTCATCCACCACACCCTGCTGGTGTGCCGCAACGGCCTGGTGCAGGAAGACGACTTGCGCTTGTCGTCCCTGCGCATCGAGCGCCAGGAGCCACCGCAGGCCGCCCTCGGCGAGAGCGCCGACGAACAACTGCTGCGCACGTTCCACCGGTTGTTCGAAGAACAGGCTGGCGGCCTCCACGAGAAGGTCGAAGACAGCCTGCTGCGCGCCGCCTACCGCTTCTGCCACTGCAACCAGGTGCGCACCGCCAGCTTGCTGGGCCTGAGTCGCAACGTCACGCGAGCACGCCTGATCGCCATTGGCGAGTTGGTGGTCAATCGACGTCGCCCGGACACCCACACACGCCCGGATCGGGCGCTGCAACTGTCGATCTGAGCACACTAAAACCAGGCGATGCGGCGCCCCCGTGGGTGACCGACAACGCCCCAATATGCCAAGCGTTGCGATGCCGGAAGGGCCCATGCGCCCTTCCATACGCCCAACCGCACAAGGACCGAACCTCATGAGCCTGGATATTTTCTGGTTCCTTCCCACCTCCGGCGACACTCGTTACCTGGGACACTCCGACAGTGGCCGGCCGGCGACCAATGCCTACATGCGCCAGATCGCCGTGGCCGCCGATCAGCTCGGCTACGATGGCCTGCTGATCCCCACCGGGGCCAGTTGCCTGGATCCCTGGGTGACCGCCGCCAGCCTGGTTCCGGTGACCCAGCGCATCAAGCTGCTGGTGGCGCTGCGCACCTCGCTGGGCAACCCCACGGCGTCGGCGCGCCAGGCCGCCAGCCTGGATCAGGCCAGTGGTGGCCGCCTGCTGCTCAACGTCGTACCCGGCGGCGACGCCACCGAACTGGAAGCCGACGGAGTGTTCCTCACGCACGACGAGCGCTATGCCGCCTCCGATGAGTTCCTGACCATCTGGCGTCGCCTGCTCCAGGGCGAAACCGTCGACTTCGACGGCAAGCACCTGAAAGTGCGTGGCGCCCAGAACTTCTTCCCGCCGGTACAACACCCCCACCCGCCGCTGTACTTCGGCGGTTCATCAGAGGCCGCCCACGAATTGGCAGCCAAGCATGTCGATGCCTACCTGACCTGGGGCGAACCGCCGGCGGCCGTGGCCGAGAAGATCGCCGACGTGCGCGCTCGTGCCGCCAGGCATGGCCGCAGCGTGCGCTTCGGCGTGCGCCTGCACGTGATCGTGCGGGAAACCAGCGAAGCCGCCTGGGCCGCTGCCGACGAGTTGATCAGCCACCTCGAGGACGCCACCATCGCCGCCGCCCAGGCCAACTACGTCAAGATGGATTCCGAAGGCCAGCGGCGCATGGCCGCGTTGCACGGCGGCGACCGCAACAAGCTGGAAGTGGCGCCCAATCTCTGGGCCGGTGTCGGCCTGGTGCGCGGCGGTGCCGGTACGGCACTGGTCGGCGATCCGGAAACCGTCGCCGCACGTCTGCTGGAATACGCCGACTTGGGCGTCGACAGCTTCGTCCTCTCGGGTTACCCGCACCTGGAAGAGGCCTATCGCTTCGCCGAACTGGTGTTCCCCCTCCTGCCGGGCAAGGGCAAGGTCACCGTGGAAGGCGCCTTCACTGGCGGCGCCTTCGACGTTCGCGCCGGCAAGGAGAACGTCGCATGAACGTCATCGACCTGCGTTGTCGCCCGGCCTACCTGCACCCATTCTTCGGCGGGGTACCGGGCTCGCCCGAACACGCCGTGGCGCGCTGGCTCAACCGGCGCGTCGGCACCCGCGGCCCGGACGATCACTTCGAACGTTCGCTGACACCGGAGGGTTTTCTCGCCGAGGTGCGTGACGCCGGGCTGGACAAAGCCGTGGTGGTGGGCCGCCACACACCGAGCCAGCACCTGCCGAATGAGCGCATCCACGAAATCGTTCGGGGTCACGACGAGCTGATCGGCATCGGCTCGGTAGAGCCGGTGCTACAAGGAATCGAAGGCGCCCTGGCGGAAATAGATCGGGCGATCGATCACCTGGGCCTGGCCGGCATCGACCTGGAACCGGGCTTCGCCGAGCCGGCCCGGCACCCCGACGATACGCTGTACTGGCCGCTCTACGAACACCTGCAAAAGCGCGGTATCCCGCTGTTCCTGATGAGCGGGCCGACCACCCCGGACCCGAGCTACAACGACCCGGCACGCCTGGCGGCCGTAGCCCGTGCGTTCCCGGACCTGACGATCGTCGTCTACCACGGCTACTGGCCCAACGTGCAGCAGGTCCTCGGCGTTGCTTTCCGCTTTGAAAACATTCACCTGGTGCCGGACATGTACCTGTTCCAGCCGGGCAGCGAGGGTTACGTGCAAGCGGCCAACGGCTACCTGGCCGACCAGTTGCTGTTCGGCTCTTCCTACACCTTCCGACCGATCCGTCAAAGCATCGAGGACGCCCTGCAACTGGGGCTGAAAGACGACGTGCTGGAGAAGTTCTTCCACGGTAACGCGCGCAGGGTGTTTGGGCTGGCTTGAGCCGGCGTCGGTTCTGTTTCCCGGGGAGCACTCCGGCACTCCCCGGTTTCATCACGTTGCCTGGCCGATCCATCGCCTATCCCGCAGCCAGGCGTCCTTCTTGCTCGTCGGCCAACGCGGCGCCGTTGAGGTAGTGGTCGCCCAGCAGTCGACGCTGGGTCAGCAATACCGGTTCGGCGCTGTGTGGCAGGGGCCGCGGCAGGCTGCGGCCAGCCAGTTCGAAGTACACGTCGCCGGCCTGGCGCGCCGCCTCGGCAGCCGCCAGACGAAAAGCGATGGCGGCTGACTGGGACTCATCGGCGTACTCCAGCAAGGCGTCAGCAGCGTCGATGCGGATGCGCAGTTCGCCGACGGCGGCGATTACCAGCGCTTCGTGGCGGGCACTTTGCGCACGCAGATAGTCGATCAGCGCGGCCTCGACATGCCGAGCATGGGCCAGGTCGCTACGGCCGGGGGAATGTAAGTTGGACATGGCGATACCTCAGTTCCAGGAATGACGTTGCGGCTTGATGCCGTTGAGCAGTTGATTGCCGACCAAGTGATATTTCCAGCGCACCGGATCGTGCAGAGTGTGGGTCCGCGCATTGCGCCAGAACCGGTCCAACCCCTGGCTGGCCGAGACGCTGCGGGTGCCGCCCAACTCCAACAGACGGCTGGAAGCCTCCAGGGAAATCTCGGTGGACAACACCTTGGCCTGGCCGACAATCACCGAAGCTTCAGCAACCCGTTCCTCGCTGGGCTCGGCGACGGCCCGGTCGACCGCGCGCGCCGCGCGACGCAGAATCGCTTCGGCCGCTTGCAGGCGCCAGGCCAACTCGCCGATCAGCGCCTGGCCAAGCGGGTCCTGCCAGCCGTGTTGCAGCCCGCTGTCTACCCATGGCCGCGCCTGGCGCGCTACGCGCAAGGTCTCGGCGAACGCGCCACGGGCAATGCCGGTGTCCACCGCAGCCTGAATGATTTGCGAGATCGGGCCGTCTGAGGTGGGTTGGTCATAGGCCTTCCAGGCCGGCACCACGTCGCTCGCCGGTACCCGTACACCTTCGATGCGCACCTGGCCGCTGGCGGTGATGCGCTGACCGAAGCCATCCCAACTGTCGATCACCGTCAGGCCCGCCGCATCCCGTGGAACGAAGGCGATATGCACGTGCCCCGCCTCGTCCACCCCGGCGACCGGCACGATGTGAGCGAACAACGCACCGGTGCAGTAGGCCTTCTCGCCGTCGAGTACGGCCGTGTCGCCGTCGAAGCGGATCTGCGTCTGGAAGGTGGTGACGTACTGGCTGCGCGCTTCGGAAAAGGCGTTGCCGAAACGATAGCCCTGCAGCACCTTGGCGTAGTAGCGGCGCTTCTGCTCCTCGCTGCCGGTCAGGCTGAGGTTGCTGAGCACACCGAAATGGTTCTGCGGCAACTGGCCGAGGGACGGATCGGCAGCGGAAATGATCGCAATCACTTCGCTGAGGGTGGCATAGGACACCTCGGCGCCACCGTAGGCCTTCGGCACACGGATCGCCCACAGCCCGCTCGCGGAAAAACGTTCGAGTTCTTCCCAGGGCAGCCGTCGCTCGCGGTCGCGCAAGGCTGCCTCGCGGGCGAAATCCTCGGCCAGGCGCTGCGCCACCTCGATGGCCTCGGCGTCGCTACGGATGATGTGAGCCGGACTGCGCGGTGCCGGATGGGCCTGTCCAGGCAGATCGAAAGACGGTGAGGCGGTCATGTGCTACTCCATGCATAACGGGTTCATCCAGCGTTAAAGCACAGCCCGTACCAATATTAAAAACGCTTTATATTCAATGTATTGAAGAAATACCCGGGTACGTTTGAAAGCCCCGTGAGCGGCAAACTGTCGGTGAACTGTTGCCCAGCGAACAGTTCCTCAGCGAGCCTTGCCACCCAGGTAAAAATGCTGGAGGTCTTCCCGCGCCGCCAGCTCGCTGGCGTCACCCTTGCCCACCACCCGACCGTTCTCCAGGATGTAGGCATAGCTGGCATGGCGCAGGGCGACATTGATGTTCTGCTCGGCCACCAGAAAGCTCACGCCCTCCTGGGCATTGAGCTGCGCGACGATGGCGAAAATCTCTTCGACGAGAATCGGCGCCAGCCCCATCGAGGGTTCATCGAGCAGCACCAGTCGAGGCTGGGTCATCAAGGCCCGGCCGATGGCAAGCATCTGCTGCTCGCCGCCCGAGGTCAGCCCGGCCTGGGTCTTGCGCTTGGTCTTCAACCGCGGGAACCAGGCGTAGATCCGCTCCAGATCCTGCTCTAGCTCCCGGCGCGTCGGCTTGCGCAGGAAGCCGCCGCTGCGCAAGTTGTCCTCGACGCTCAGGTGGGCGAACACATGCCGCCCCTCCAGCACATGAACAATGCCCTGGCGTGCCAGCAGATTGGCCGCAACCCCGGCGGTGTCCTGTCCCTGGAAGACAATCCGCCCACGGCTGACCTGCGCCCGATCGGCCTGGACCAGTCCGGAAATGGCCTTGAGCGTAGTGCTCTTGCCCGCGCCGTTGGCGCCGAGCAGGGCGACGATATCGCCCTGTCCGACTCGCAGGGAAACCCCGGCCACGGCGAGGATCGCGCCGTCGTAGATCACTTCGATGTCTTGCACCGCCAGCAACTCGCTGCTTTCGGCGCCCGCAAGGGCCGCAAGGGTCATGGTTCCCTACTCCTTGGGCGCAGTCGCGCCCGGTTGCGTTTCGATTTACCGAGCCGTGTGCAGGGTCACTGCGCCGGGCAATCGCGAGGGGTCACGCCCTTCTCTTTCGCGTATTCGGCGGCCTTGGCATCGATCAACGGGCGCAACGTGGCGCGATCGGCCTGGACCCAGTCGGTGATCAGGTTCCACTGCTGGCCGTCCCATTGCTGCACCTTGGCCGCCCCGCCGCCCTCGTGGTCGCTGCAGGACAACCGCAGCGGCTGCATCAGCCCAAGAAAACCGATTTCCTTGAGGCGTGCATCGTTGAGGTCGAGATGCTCCAGGCCCCAGCGACCTTCCTCACCGTTGAGCGGACGGTTGCCGAAATGCTTCTGCCCGGTGCGGATCGCTTCGACGGCAATGGCGGCATTCACCAGGCCGGAGTTGTAGTAGACGCTGCCAAAACTCTTCGGATCCTTGAGATCGCTCTTGCCGGTATCGAGGATGTGCTGGCGGATGCGCTGGTGGATGTCAAAGTCGGCGCCGCCCGGGTACGGTGTCAATGCCAGATACCCCTTGCCTGCCTCACCGGCCGGTAGCACGTCCTCGTTGGAGCTGGCCCAGATGTCGCCGACGATGCGTTCCACCGGGTAGCCGAAACGTGCCGCGGTCTTGATCGCCACCGGTGTGGACACGCCCCAGGTCCGCAGGAACACCCAGTCCGGCTTGAGTTGCCGCACCTGGCGCCACTGCCCGGCCTGCTCGTTACCCGGATCGGCCACCGCGATCTGGATGTTCTCGAAGCCGTACTTCTGCGCCAGCAACGCCAACGGCCCCTGGGTTTCCCGGCCGTAGGCGGAGTCGTGGTAGACGGTGGCGATTTTCTTGCCCTTGAGCTTGTCCAGCCCGCCCTCGCGCTCGGCCACGTAGTTGATGAACGCCGAGGCCTCGCTGTAGAACGTCAGCATGGCCGGGAAGTTATAGGGGAACACCCTGCCGTCGGTGGCTTCGGTACGGCCATAGCCAAGGGTGATCAAGGGAATCTTGTCGGCCTCGGCCTTGTCCGCGAGGGCGTAGGCAGCCGGTGCGCCGTTGGGCTGATAGACCGCCACCGGCGCGCCATCGAGACCGTTCTTGAAGCGCTCGTAGCATTCGATGCCCTTCTCCGCCGTCCATTCGGTCTCGCACTCCTGCCAGACCAGCTTGACGCCGTTGATGCCACCTTCCACCTCGTTGATGTAGCGCAGGTAGTCGATCATTCCGGCCCAGACCGGAATGCCGCTGGAGGCATAGGCGCCGACCCGGTAGGTGGCCAGCGGGAAGAACTGTTCGTTGGCCGCCTGGGCAGCCGGTACCAGCGCCGCGCAGGCGCCGAGTGCCAGGCCGATGGCGGCGAGACGACGTTTGAAGGTTGCATGCATGATTGTCTTTCTCGGTTTGAGTGCCTGGCCGCGTCATGACGGCCGGCGGTTGGAAACCTCCTTTCCCTGGGTCGGGTCAAGGTCTGTTGGGTCGTGGGTCGGCGCTCAGAACCGCAGCGGCCAGACCCTGATGCGTTCGCGCAAGTCACCAAGCAGGCGGGCCAGTCCTTCCGGTTCCTTGATCAGGAACCAGATGATCAGGCCGCCGAAAAGCACCTTCTGCAGGTTCTGCAACTGCCCGGCGTCGACGTTGCCGTTGAACAGCCATAGCCCGGCATGGCTGAGCAGGATCGGCACAAGGCTGATGAAGGCCGCGCCGATGAAGCTGCCGGCGATGCTGCCCATGCCGCCGATAATGATGATGAACAGAATCTGGAACGAGCGGTTGATGTCGAAGCTGCCGGCACTGGCCGTGCCCAGGTAGGCGAACGCCCAGAGCGCCCCGGCGATGCCCAGGTAGAACGAACTGACCGCGAAGGCCAGGCGCTTGTAGCGTTCCACAGGAATGCCGATCACGGCGGCAGCGGTGTCCATGTCACGGATCGCCATCCAGTTACGGCCGACCTGGCTGCGCACCAGGTTGGCCGCTATCCAGGTCAGCAGTACCACGCAACTGAGGGTCAACAGGTAGCGACCGACTGGGGTGGTCAGGTTATGGCCCAACAGCTCCAGTCGTGGCGCGCTGATGGTGCCGGACGAGGCGTAGTTGTAGAACCAGGGGAATTTGGCGAACACCCACTCCAGGAAGAACTGCGCGGCCAGCGTCGTGACCATCAGGTAGAAGCCCTTGATCCGCGAGCTGGGGATGCCGAACAGCAACCCCACCAGCCCGGCGATCAAACCACCGCCGATCAGCGCCAGTGGCAACGGCAATCCGGGTACGCGCAGCAGCAGGCCGTAGGTGGCGAACGCGCCCACCGCCATGAAACCGGCGGCGCCGACCGACGTCTGGCCGGTGTAGCCGGTCAGCAGGTTCAACCCCAGGCCGGCCAGCGACAGCACCAGGAACGGAATCAGGATCGCGTTGAGCCAATAGTCGTTGCCCAGCCACGGCAGGCCGACAAAGGCCACCAGCAACAACAGCAGCAAGCCCGGCCGCCAGCGCCGGCGCACCAGGGTCAGGGGCGCCTCGTCGAAGCTGGCAGTCAGGCGCGGAACAGTAGCGGTCATGGCGTCATACCCGTTCAATGATCCGGTCGCCGAACAGGCCGGCCGGTCGGATGTAGAGGAAGATCAAGGCGAGGAAATAGGCGAACCAGGGCGTGATGCCGCCGCCGATCAGCGGGCCGATATAAGCCTCGGCGAGGTTCTCGGCGGCGCCGACGATCAGCCCGCCGACGATGGCCCCGCCAATCGAGGTGAAGCCCCCGATGATCAGTACCGGCAACGCCTTGAGCACCACCAGCGAAAGCGAAAACTGCACGCCCTGGCGCGCGCCCCAGAGCAGCCCGGCGACCAGCCCGACCACCCCGGCCACGGCCCAGACGATCTGCCAGATGCGGTTGAGGTTGATGCCCAGCGACAGCGCTGCACGGGTGTCGTCGGCCACGGCGCGCAGGGCAACACCAATGCGGGTCTTGTTGAACAGCAGGGCCAGCACCGCCACGGTCAGCGCGGACACCCCGGCGGCGATCAGGTCGAACTGGCTGATCATGATCTCGCCGACGAACAGCGGGACGTCCTCGATGCCCAGGTCCAGGGCGCGCACCTGGGCGCCCATCAAGCCTTGGGCCAGGCCTTCGATAATGAACGACAGGCCGAGGGTGGCCATAAACAGGGTAATCTGCGAACGGTTGACCAATGGCCGCAATACCAGGCGCTCGATCAGCAGCGCACCGACGACCATCACCAACACCGTCAGGAGCAACGCCAGGGCAAAGGACAGGCCCTGTTCGCGCAAGCTGACGAAGGTCAGCGCGGCGAACAACAGCATGGCGCCCTGGGCGAAATTGAACACGCCGCTGGCCTTGTAGATCAGCACGAAACCGATGGCTACCAGCGAATACAAGGTGCCGGCCAGCAGCCCGCCGATCAGGGTTTCCAGAAAGAAGTTCATGGGCGAGGCGTCCCCAGATAGGCAGCGATCACATCGGGATTGGCCTGTACTTCGGCCGGCGAGCCGTCGCCGACCTTGCGTCCGTAATCCAGCACCACCACGTGGCTGGACAAGCCCATGACCACCTGGATGTCGTGCTCGATGAGAATCACCGTGGTACCAAGATCACGATTGATATCGACGATGAAGCGGCTCATGTCCTGTTTTTCCTCGGTGTTCATGCCGGCCATCGGCTCGTCGAGCAACAGCAGCATCGGCTGCGCAATCAGTGCCCGGCCCAGCTCCACGCGCCTCTGCAGGCCGTAGGCCAGGCTGCCCACGGCGACGTCGCGCCAGGCCTGCAACTCGAGAAACTCCAGCACCCGCTCGGCACGCTCGGCGAACGCCCGCGCCTCGCGCCGGGCACGCGGCAAACCCAAGGCCTGTTCGAGAAAAAACGTCCGTTGGAAGCGCGACAGGCCGGTGAGCAGGTTGTCCACCACGCTCATTTTCTTGAACAGCGCATTGTTCTGGAACGTCCGACCGATACCGAGTCGCGCCGCCTTCAGCGGATGCGGGCGGCGCAACGGTTCGGCGGCGAAGAACAACTGGCCGGCGTCGGCCCGGTAGACGCCGTTGAGGATGTTCAGCAGCGAACTCTTGCCCGCACCGTTCGGCCCGATCAGCGCGCAGATCTCGCCAAGCTTGACGCTGAACGAAAGGTCGGAAATCGCTTTCACGCCCTGGAACGACAGCGACACGTTGCGCACCTCCAGCAGCGCACTCATGCCGCTCGCTCCAGGTACTCCTGTAACCACGCTTGGCGTGCGGGGCCTTGCAGCACCGCGTCTGCGGGCGCGCTCGGCACTTCGATCCGGCGCAGCCGCTGGAAGCCGAGCAGGTGTCGCACCCGCGCCTTGAACCAGCGTCGCAGGCCACGCCGCGGATCGTCCAGGGTCCATTCGCACAGGCGTCGGCGCCAACTGCCGGGAAGTGGCAGGCGAGCTTCGATTTCCGCCGCCAGCGATTCGACTCGCACCGCGGACAGCAATAAGGCCGTGGGGGCGATCTCGCGACGATCGCGACTGGCTGACTCGCGCGTTTCCGGAAACGCCAAGCCTTCGCCGCCCTCCAGCCAGCGACTGAACAAGTGGGCCAGGCCATCGCGCCACTCGGTGCCTTCATCGACCCACACCACCGCGTCCTCGGCGACCTGGGCCCAGCCCTGGCGTTGCGCGGTCGGCGCCTCGGTGACGAACAGCACCGACAGCGACTGCACCTGCCACAGACCACGATTCGCTACGTTGACCTGGGCCGAATACAGCCGCAGCGGCCATTCCTCATTCAGGCCGCACTGCAGCCAGTGCGACACGCTTTCGCGACGCTGGACAAAGGCGAACGCCGGACGGGTCAGGCGTAACTGACGTTGTAGATCCTCACCCCGGCTGTCGCGGTCGATCACCACGCTGTGCCCACCCAGTTGGCGCGCGGCCAGTGCCAGGATCAGCAGGCTCGGCTCAAAGGCGCCACTGAGGGCCAGCCGCGCGCCAGGGGCGAAGCCCTGCTGGCGCAAGCCATCGCATACCCGCTCGACCTCGCGCTGCACATCGATCCAACGCCAGGCCTTCCAGAGACCGAGGCGCCGATGGCGCAGGGCGATCTGCGTCGGTCGTTCCCTGGCCCAGCGTTGCAAGGCCGCCAGGGCGCTGTCCGTCACTCGGTCGAGCAGCGGCGAATTGAGTTCGTGGACACTCATGCGCTTACTCCTCACCAGCCAGGGCCGGTTCAGCGAGGCGGCTGCGCGGAGCGAGGCGCTTCAAGTCCCGATAGCCGGCGCCAGGGTGGTTAGCGGGCAATCGCGGACCGTCGCCGAACAACTTGTCGCGCAAGGTGCCAGGGCGGTATTCGGTCTTGTACGCACCGCGCTGTTGCAACTCGGGCACCAGCAGCTCAACCACATCGCGGAAGGTTTCGTGGGCCAAGGCATAGGCCAGGTTGAAACCGTCCACATCGGTGTCCTCGACCCAGGCCTGCAGCTCGTCGGCCACGGTTTGCGCGCTGCCGACAATCAACGGGCCGAAGCCGCCGATACCGACCCAGTCGGCCAGCTCCTGGACGGTCCACTGCTTGCCCGGATCGGCGGTAGAAAAGGTTTCCACGGCCGACTGGATGGCGTTGGTATGGATGTGCTTGAGCACCTGGTCGGGCCGGTACTGACCGAAATCGATACCGGTCCAACCGGAGATCAGCGCCAGCGCGCCCTCGTAGCTGCTGTAGGTTTTCAGTTCCCGCCACTTGGCCTGGGCCTTGGCGTCGGTCTCGTCGACGATCACCGTCTGCAGGTTGAAGATCAGCACCTTGCGCGGATCGCGTCCGGCTTCGGCAGCACGCCGGCGGATATCGGCCACGGTCTTCTTCAGGATCACCTTGGACGGCGCGGCCACGAACACACATTCCGCGTGGCCGGCGGCGAAGTCCTTGCCACGACTCGACGCTCCCGCTTGATAGAGCACCGGCGTGCGCTGCGGCGACGGCTCGCAGAGGTGGATGCCCGGCACCTGGAAGTGCTTGCCCTGGTGGCGGATCTCGTGGACCTTGCTCGGGTCGCTGAAGATGCCGCGCTCACGGTCGCGCACCACCGCGCCCTCCTCCCAACTGCCTTCGAACAACTTGTAGAGCACCTCCAGGTATTCGTCGGCGTAGTCGTAGCGCGCATCGTGATCGCTCAGGGCTTTCTGTCCGAGGTTGCGCGCCCCGCTGTCGAGGTAAGAGGTGACGATGTTCCAACCGATGCGCCCCTTGGTCAAATGGTCCAGCGTGGACAGGCGACGGGCGAAGGGATAAGGGTGTTCGAAGGTCAGCGAGGCGGTGAGGCCAAAGCCCAGGTGTTCGGTCACCAGCGCCATCGGCGTGATCAACGCCAAGGGATCGTTGACCGGCACTTGCGTCGCCTGGCGGATGGCCGCATCGCCATTACCACCGAGCACATCGTAGATACCAATCACATCGGCGATGAAGATGCCGTCGAACTTGCCGCGCTCCAACAGCTTGGCCAGGTCGGTCCAGTAATCCAGGTCCTTGTACTGCCAGGCGCGATCCTTGGGATGCCTCCAGAGACCGGGCGACTGGTGACCCACACAGTTCATCTCAAAGGCATTCAATCGAATTTCACGTGGCATGGGAACTCCTGCTCGATAGATTCAGCACCCCTTCCGAGTGCTTCTCATTGCTCTATCAACACGATTCGTGCCAAGTAATAAGTCTTTTATTTACAGCACGTTAGACATGCATTCGTTCACGGGAAATGCCTGCATGGTGACAACCTTGTTGATCAGCTGTCCGGTGGCAGACAGTGCGCGGATGATTCCTGTCACGAAACTCGAACCACCAATATTTAGCTTGACGCCCGAGATGATGATCATCATATTTGGTCGAAATATTATGACCATCATGTGAACCGCCACGGGCCGCAGACTCAGGTTGAGGCACGCCCTCCACCCGCGCAGGAGATGACGTATGGAAGCCAGACCTTCATTGGCGATCACCGGTAGGCAACCGCAAGCCTCCACACAACCATTGACCGGCAAAGTCGTGGCGCTGCTCGCGGGCCTGGCGGCGATCAGCATGCTCTCCACCAATATCATCCTCCCGGCGTTTGCGGCGATCGGTGAAGACCTGGGCGTGACCGCTCGCGAGCTCGGCCTGACGCTGTCCAGTTTCTTCATCACATTCGCCTTGGGCCAACTGGTGGTCGGGCCACTGGCCGACCGCTACGGGCGCCAGAAACTGGTGTTGGGCGGCCTGTCGGTGTTCGTCGTCGGCACCGTCATCGCCGGCCTGGCCAGCACCCTCGATGTGCTGATCGCCGGACGCGTCGTGCAGGCGCTGGGCGTGTGCGCGGCCTCGGTGCTGTCGCGCGCCATCGCGCGGGATCTGTTCGAAGGCGAGACGCTCGCCCGCGCCCTGTCGCTGACGATGATCGCCACCGCTGCGGCGCCGGGGTTTTCGCCGTTAGCCGGCAGCGTGCTGGCCGTCACGCTCGGCTGGCGTGCCATCTTCATCCTGGTGGGATTGGCCGCCGTGGTACTGGCGTTTTTCTACGTGCGCGACCTCGGAGAAACCCATCCCGCCGATCGCCGGGCGCCACACTCGGCCAAGAGCGTGGTGCTCGCCTATCGCCGATTGGTACTGGATAGGCGCTTCATCCTCCCCGCCCTCTCAATGAGCTTGCTGATGAGCGGCCTGTTCGCCTCGTTCGCGGCGGCGCCCGCCATCCTGATGCAAGGCATCGGCCTGACGTTGGTGCAGACCGGCCTGTATTTCGCCTCTACGGTATTCGTCGTGTTCGCCGCCGGCATGGCGGCCCCGCGCCTGGCCCATCGTCATGGTGCTCGAGTCATCACGCTCCTGGGCATCGCCTGCGCCATGATCGGCGGTGGGCTGCTTCTGGCAGGTCCGGCCGTGCCTGGCCTGTGGTGGTATGCCCTCTCGATGGTCACCTTCCTGTGGGGCATGGGCTTGGCCAATCCGCTGGGCACGGCGATCACCATGGGCCCCTTCGGCAAAGAAGCCGGGATGGCCTCCGCACTGCTGGGTTTTCTCTCCATGGGCGCGGCTGCGCTGACCACCTGGCTGGCCTCGGTCTTGAGCTTCGCACCGGTCACGACGCTGGGTGGAATCCAGGCAACGGCCTGCCTGGTGGCGCTGGTGCTGTTTCTGTTGCGCGGCAAGCTTTGAGCGACCGTTTTACCGGCCAGGCACGATGGAGGATTGCGCCGGTGAAGCGCCGGTCAATACACCGGCCAGGTTTCGACGATCTTCCCCCCGCGCACGGCCAGCAAGTCGCCAAACTGCAGCAGCACGGACTCAGTCTGGGTCGGCCGTAAAAACACCTGGTCTTCCACGTTCAGCCACACGGCCGGTGAGCCGTTGACCATTTCCTGGTTGGAACTGCGACCATAGAGTTCGTTACTTTGCAGCCCCGAGGGGGACTCGAACTCGGCCATCCAGTTGCCGCCATAGATGAAGAATGTCCCGCGCTGATTCGGGTTCCACCAGGAGAACAAGCGGGACTTGTCATCCAAAGCGGGAAAATTGACCGCCCCGGTGCTCTTCAACACCGGCGTTGCGATAAAGGCCGCCGGCACATGCTCGGCCAGCGATGGCAAGTCGTAATGCGTCGGCTTGAGAAACGCCGTCCCCACCGAGACCTCGCTGCTCAAGCGCTCCTGTTCGTGTATGCGGTAGCTGGGGCTGCCGGCGGTATTGAGTGTGAGTCCGTTGTGCCAAAGCGCCGGAAAATGCTCACGAACGTAGTTCACATGACCGTTGTAAATGACCATCACCTGGTCGAACAACGCCTGGGACGAACCGAGGATCCGGGGCACGCCCATGCCGACAAACGGGTCATACCCCATGAAGCCTGAAAATTCGAGATGCTGCGGATGGGCACTGATCAGCCTCAGCATCTCGCCGAGCACCGCCTGGTCAGCGACTCCGCCGCGATGCAGGCCGACATCCAGCTCGATATTGACCCGCATCCGGATGCCCAGGCCCTGTGCCAACGCCAGGTAATCCATCAGCCGCTGCGGGGTGTCGAGCAGCCACTGCAATTGCCTGGAAGGGTCAAAGGTACCCTTGTGGGTCTGGTAGAACAGCTCGGCCGAGCGCACCGGCAAAGGCTTGCCGAGCAAGAGGTCGGCCTCGGGAAAGGTCACCGCATCCTGATTGAGGAATGGCTGGTGAAACGACATCAGCCGCTGGCTATCGGTCCGTTTGGCGATGTACGCCAACAACCCCGCTGACGGCAGGGACTTCTCCACCAGGCGCAAGTGTTTGCCGGCACGTTTGACCGATTGCATGACCACATCGATGTTGTGATCGAGCCTATCGAGGTCGATCAGCATCACCGGCCGCATCGGCCCATGGGCCTTCAGCTCCTGGTTCAGCGCGCGGAAGTACTCGTTGTAGGGACTGCCCCGGTCGCTCGGACGCAACAGCGCGCCTGCCCCTGCCATCAACGCACCCACTCCCACGGTGCCGAGCATAAAGGTTCTACGGTTCATCAGGACGCTCCTTCGCGCGCAGTCAGGTGCACGTTACGGCAGCTATACCCGGCTGTTGAGGCTATGGGAGGTCAGAAAGGGGACTTTGGCGGCCAGGCTTTGATCGACTCCTCCTGCCCCCTGGACGTTGCAATGAACCCTGTGATGGCCGCCACCACATCGGCGCCCCGTTCAAGATAGGGCACATGCCCGGAGTCCTCGATGAACTCGCCGCGTGCATCGGGCAGTTGCTGGAGCAGGTTCTCCAGGGTCGCCGGCAGGAATACCTGGTCATGCCTGCCCCAAATCACCAGCGTCTTGGCAGCGATCTGTGGCAACCGTTCGAGCAGCACGTCCAGGCCTTCGCGACGGAAATCCTCGACGACCCGCTGCACAGCGGCAAACCTCGACCTGCCGCTGGCCGCCATGGCCTGGGCCAAGCGCCCTCCTACCTCGGGCGGCGCCTGGAACACCAGGCTCCAGAAGCGCTTCATCTCTTGGACCGTACGATAGCCAAACACCGTTCCCGCCCCTTGCAGGCTGGCTTTCAATGTGGGGCCTAGCGCTTGCTCACCCAGACCGGCAGGCGCCAGCAAGACCAAGTGACTGACACGCTGCGGGTGTTTGGCGGCATACAGGCCGGCCACGCACCCACCCAAAGAGCTGCCGACCAGCACGAAGGGACCCTCGACGAGGGTATCCAGCAGGTCTTCGAGTTCCGCCAGCATTGCCAGGGGACCAAAGCCGGCACCCGCCTCGTACACGGATTGACCATGCCCCGGCAAGTCGACGAAAACGCAAGGGTGATGGCGCGCCATGCCCAGCATCGCAGAGCCCCACTGGTCCTTGCTGGCACCCAAGCCGTGGAGCATGACCAGCGTCGTCCGCAGGTTCCGTGCAGGGCTTTGCAGATAGGCCAGGCGTCCATGTTTACCGGTGTGCCAGCGCAGTTTCAAACCGAACTGCCAGCGGTGGACCAGGCGCAAAGTGCCGAGCAGCAATCGATCAACGCGGTTCATCCGCCACTCCTTGCCCTTTGCTACCGGCCCTGAGGAAGAACCTTGCCGGCAGGCGCAGTTGGCATAGCGCCACGCCTGACAGCGTCAACACGGCGCCGATCACCAGGCGCTGACTGAAACCTTCGGCGAGCATGACCTGGCTGACAGCGATCGCGAACACCGGCACCAGAAGCAGGTACGGGCTCAGTTGCTGCATCGAGTTACGGCCGAGTAACCAGAACCACAGACCGAACCCCAGCAGACCACCACTGAGTGCGGTGTAGAGCACCGCCCACCACGCCTGGGCGCTGGCCGTGTAGACGCGTGTCCATTGCTCGCCTTCCTGGACGAACGACCACAGCAACAGCTGCGGTGCGGCGATGACCGCCGTCCAGGCACTCAAGGCCAGCGGATCCAGTGGTCCGAGACGCTTGGTCAACACTGACCCGGCAGCGAATGCCAAGGCCGCCAGCGCCACCAGCAACATGCCGATGAACGTCCCGCCCGCCGATGGCGTAGCCAGTAGCACCAGGACACCGGCGAACGCCAGCAGGATGCCCGCCAGGAGCCGCAGTTTCAGGACTTCCCCCAATAACGCGAATGCCAGGACCAAGGTAAACGGTGCCGCCAATTGATAAATGATCGCCGAGGTAGAGGCGTCTACCCGAGCGATACCGCAATACAGCAAACCGAAATGCAAGGTCCCGGTAATCGTGGCGATCAGGGCCACGGACGCAAACTGTTCACGTTTGACGCGCTTGAGCAGCGGCAGGAGAAACAGCGCCATGATCGCGTAGCGCATGGCGACCATGAGGATAGGCGGCAACTCGGCGCCGCCGATTTTCACTGCAGTGACCTGCGCGCCCCAGAGAAACGCGACCAGTAACGCGAGCAATGAGTCTTTCAATGGCATGACAGTTATCCCTTCTGAAATTGAATGGGCCGCAGGATTCTTTCCGGCTTGCCTGTCGCAAGTGCTGGGGGGTTAAGTCGACAGTGATGCTCGCAGAGCCGGTCCAATGTCTCGCGCAGGGCCTGTTCCGCTTCAGGATCGTGGGCCAGTTGGGTCTGGAAGCACGGCGGAAATCCCGAGCCGACCAGAATCATTTTGTTGAGCAGCACGTTCAGCGCGACCTGGGAGAAAACCGCCGTGTGTCCATAGCGTCGGCCGACGACCGCAATCGCCGCGAGCTTGTCGCGCAGCGGACGCTCCCGAGGCCGCAGGAAGCCATAGCCGACTCGCTCCAGAAACGCCTGGAAGCGACTGTTGGTGCCGTAGGCATGCATGACGGGGAGATAGAGCACCGCATCGGCGCGGTCCAGCCGCGCCACCAACTGCCCGACGTCGTCCTGCACTTGGCAGTCCTGGCCGGAACAGGCGTTGTCGGCGTCGCAGTAGTCGATCCGGTAATCCTTGAGCCAGATGTCATCGACCGCGACCTCCTCGCCCAGGTGGTGGCGCACCAGCGCCACCACCCGTGCACTGACACCACAAGGTCGGCTTGACCCGACAATGATGGTCAGATTCATGATTCAGGATGCCTCCCGCAACCCTTCTTCGCCAGCCAGGTAGGCGCGCAAAGCCTCTTCCATCAACTGCCCGGTCAGCCAGAGCGTGACGCGTGCCACTTCCTTGATCTGACGACGATCTGCTTCGGTCTTCACCGCACGCTGCATCGCCATACGCACTTCCTCGGCGTGCTTCTCGTCGATGGTCGAGTGGGCGACGAAGAAGGTCATCTGCTCATCCTTCAAGCCCAGGTCGGCACGGAACCGTTCCAGGATCGGTTGGATATGCTCGTAGACGTCCTCGGCCCAGTAGCTGTAACCCAGGCGAGCGATCGGCCCCTTGCGGATGGCCACATCGTTGAGAAAGGCGATCAGTGCCTGGGTCGGCGCCAGGGGCGCCGGCATGGCTTGCGGCAACAGCCCGACCGACTCCAGGTCACGCAGCACCATGCGCTCGTGGCCCAGCTCTTCCAAGGCGTGCTTGTAGACAAAGCGCAACAGCGTCGTTTCCTCTGGATCGGCACTGAAGGCGCAGGCGGCCTGGTTCACCGAGTTGTAGCGGGTGTAGTGGTAGACCTGCAGCATGAGCTGTTGGTAGAGGGCTGGCGGCGTTGGGTTGTCCAGGCTGAATTTCCAGTAGGCGCCCTGCTTGATCTGGGCCCAGCCCGCGTCGACGATAGCGTCGAGTTCCTTGAAGAATGCTTGCATTTCAATTGGCTCCTTTAACATTGAGGTAAACACTTTCGAGTTCCAGGTACACGAGGCTGTAGCGCCGCTCGACCTGTTCCCCGGTCCAGGTAACGTCATCCACCAGCACGCGCCCGCCCAGGCCGACATAGAGCGCAGCCAATTGGCCGCGGCACAGTGCCGAGATGAATCGCAGGTGAGTGTTGGCTTTCAGCCAAATGGCCGCTTGCAGGAGAAACATGCGCAGGTGCCGACCGCCTCGGTATCGCTCGTCCAGCACCAGGCGATTGGCATCGAAGGCATCTGTCGATTGTTCGAAATAGGCCTGCACGTCGACCGCTCGCTCGACGAAGCTCAGGCCATGACCCAGCGGCGTGACGCGCAACGTCCCGACCACTTCGTCCTTGTCCAGGTAGACCAGGTGATAGGACAAGGCGTCGCGCACCTGCTCCCTTCGCTCGAAGTCATCCTCCCGTGCCGGGTTGATCCCCAGGTAGCGACTCCTGAGTTGCCTGACGGACTCGAACAGTTCGTTGGCATTGTCAATCACGCGAACAGACAGGCTCATCGCTGACCTCACTGGCCTTGGCGCTGATCGACGATGCGCGCTTCTTTCCAGCTGAACCAACTGCCAAGGTTCACATGCTCGGCCAGATCGCCCACCACCATGACCGTGGCATCGACCCCCAGCCGTTCGCGCAGGCGCTCCTTGATCAGCAGCACCAGACGTCCACGATCGCCTTCGAAGAAGCGCGACATTTCCAACTTGGCGATGACGGTGTCGCGACCATTGGCGCGACTGAGGATGATCTGGTAACCAAGGCATTGTTCGACGCCTTCAAGCAGCGCCTGCTCGATCTGTGCGGCCGAGAAGGCGCGATCGTTCAGTTGCACGGCATCCTTCACCCGACCGACGACCTTGACGGTCTGGCGCATCGATTGCGGATAGCTGGGGCGCGACTGGATCGAGACCAGATCGCCCGTGCGGTAGCGAATCAACGGCTTGCTGCCAGGGATCAGCATGGTCACGCACAACTCACCGTCGCCGGTGCAGCCCAGGCTTTCCCCGGACTTGGGATCGAGCACCTCGATGATGTAGTTGAGGCGATGCGGCACCAACTGGTCGTTGGCGTTGCAGGCCGCGATGATCATCGCTTCCTGGGAGCCATACAGGCTGTTGTAGGCCTGCGCGCCCCACAGGCTGTAGAGGTTGTTCTTCAACGCAGGGGTGCACAGCTCGCCGCTCATCATGAACGCGCGCAGGGCGAAGTCCTCGCGTGGGTTCAAGCCTTGACGCTCGGCTTCCTTGGCCATGGCCAGCAAGAGCCCCGGCGCCGATGCGAGCACGCCGATCCGCAGGTCCTTGAGCAGTTGCAGTGCCTTGGGCCAACCGATCACCGGTGAGTGCGGCCAGATCTTGGCATTACACAGGTCGAGTTGGGTGCAGACATCGCCCAGGGTGTCACCGAAGGAATGGACCTCGGTAGGTCCCATGATGCCGACCACGGTCTTTTCGCCCGGGAAATGCTTTTCGATCACGGCCTGGTAAGCCATGGCCAGTTGGCGATTGCTCGTGTAGCTCTCCTTGCGGTCCCGCGGACATGGCGTGGCGGGCCCGGTGGTCCCCGTGGTCTCGTAATAGAAGATGCTGTCCTCCAGCGGGCCGGACAAGATGTCGAAGCCTGCTTCGCGCAGATCATCCTTGGTCGTGAATGGCAAGGTGGCGAGGTCATCCAAGGTGAGCGAACGCTCGTCGACCTGGGCAAGGTGCCTGGAATAGAACGGCGAGGACCGCTTCACGTGGCCGACCACTTCCCGCAACTGTGCCTGGTGCCAGGCCGCCAGCTCGGTGTCGCCGAGGACGTCGGTCCAATAGGCATGATGAATCGGATCGTACCGCTTCTTGAATGTCTCTAAATGCTCTTTCATTTCAGCCGCTCAGGTTTGATGGGTTACTGGAACTCAACGGCCGCTACGTTAGTAACAGAACTTATAAATACCCAGCTGCGCTATCTCGCAGTTGTGCGCGCACGAGTTTCTTGTTAAAAGCACGCGCGATTACATACGCACAGGGATAGCTCTTCGCCCCGTCGACATTCAGAAATGAATGAAAGATTAATATGCCCTCAGCAGTTGACAGCCCCAGGGCACGCTGGTAATTTCGCCGCACTGCCAATTATTCCCGCAGTGCTTAGCCAAGACTGGGATGTCTAAAAATGTACTATCACCTTTCTGCTATCAGTTCCTCCCACAGCTATCCCGACAGCTGTTCCCGGGCCATTCTGGCCATCTTCAAAAGCAATATCTGGCGTCGCTAATCTAGCGAAGACCGGAGTCTGTCTGCTGCCTGCCAGCAACGTCCTGATCTTTCCCCTCTGAAATCGAAGGCGCTCGCGCCTTGTGCCCTGCGCAACAATTGGCTGCAATCCATTGCAAGCTTTTTAGTGCGCGCGACATGAACAGCGTCCGTCCCGTCTATTCAGAATATCCGTCAACACGTATTTAAAGTGCCCGCGCGCTTTATATTTCCGTGGCGCTCTCTTAATCGAGCGCCTGAATCGTTACACCTTGAATATGGTATTAACCGTGAATAAAAATTTAATTGGCGTGAATGTTCTTCGCCGTGAAGAACGTCGACCGACGGATGCACTTGGCATATATGCAAATGCACTGGAAAAACTGGGTCGCGAGTCTGTTTTCATTCTTGAATCGCTGTCCGGCCCAAGCCGTGATCGCCGGGCGACGATCGTCGGGCTCGAACCGCTTTTCGAAGTGTGTATCAATGAGGGCCAGGCCCAACTGCGAGGCTGCGCCGCCCTGTGTGAACATTTGTCCGCCAGCCTGCGGCAAGCGGGCATGCAGGTCGATCCGGAACACAAGATCCATCTACCCGACAGCGAGGCTGCGTGGAACCTGCTCCGGGCGATCCAGGCAACGTTCCAACCTGCATCCAATGCCCCTTCCAGCCTGGCCTTCTTCGGCTATTTCTCCTACGACTGCGTTCGCCTGATCGAGCGACTTCCCGATCTGGCCAAACAGACCTACGACTACCCGCTCATTGCTCTGTCGGTCTATCAGACCCTGGTTTATTTCCACAGCAATGGCATCGTCGAAACCTTGATCAATAACCACGATCTCTGGTCGCCCCGCACGTTGGAGGACTACCCCTTCCTGAGCACAACCCCGGCATCCGAGGCGCTGGCCCCGCTACCGTACCCCGAGGGCTTCGAGGAAGAGCGCACGGTGACCCCGGAGCAATTCGTCGAGCGTGTCGAAGTGGCGATGGAGCACATCCGCGCCGGCGACGTCTACCAGATCCAGCTCGGTCATGAGATTCGCATCCGCTCGCAGGTTTCGCCGTTCGACGTGTACCAGAACCTGCGCCTGCGCAACCCTTCACCCTACATGTACCTGGCCCACGTTGGCGGCATCGACCTGATCGGCGCCAGCCCCGAGCTGTTCGTCAGGATCAAGGACGACTTGATCGAGATGCGCCCGATCGCCGGCACCGTGGGCAAGAAGCCTGGCGTCGATCCGACTCAGTTGGTCCTGGAGCTGACCCGTTCCGAGAAGGAGCGCGCCGAACACCTGATGCTCATCGACCTGTGTCGCAACGATATCGGTCGCGTGTGCCAGGCCGGCTCGCTGGAGGTCGATGAGTTCATGCTAGTGGAAGAGTACTCGCACCTCTACCACATGGTGTCGAATGTTCGCGGCTTGCTGCGCCCGGGCCTGGATGCTTTCGACGTGATCAAGGCCTCGTTCCCCGCGGGCACCATGTCCGGCGCGCCCAAGGTCAGAGCGATGGAGCTGATCGAAGGGATGGAAAGCAACCGCCGGGGCATTTATGCCGGGGCCCTGGGCCTGGTCGGTTTCGATGGCAGTGTCAACACCGCATTGTGCATTCGCTCGACGGTCTTCGATGAGGGTACGTACCACTTGCGTGCATCCGCCGGAGTGGTGGCCGATTCGGTGCCAGAGCTTGAGTGGAAAGAGACACTGTACAAGATGGGTTCCGTCTATCGGGCAGTGACCGGCCAGGAGATCGCACTGTGAAAGTATTCTTGATCGACGCCTATGACAGCTTCGTCTTCATCATCAGCCAATACCTGGAACAACTGGGGCTGGAAACCCACGTCGAGCGTCACGACGTACCGGGCCTCATCCAGCGCATTGAAGCGTTCTCACCGGATTTCTGCGTGCTGGGCCCTGGGCCTGGGCATCCGGCCGATGTGGGCTACATCGAAGTGATCAGGCACTTTCAAGGACGCCTGCCGCTGCTGGGTGTGTGCCTGGGTCACCAGGCCATCGGCCTGGCCTT
The DNA here is from genome assembly GCF_900111955.1 of Pseudomonas sp. NFIX10. Taxonomy (NCBI): domain Bacteria; kingdom Pseudomonadati; phylum Pseudomonadota; class Gammaproteobacteria; order Pseudomonadales; family Pseudomonadaceae; genus Pseudomonas; species Pseudomonas sp. NFIX10. Next base: position 55,885 of record NZ_FOKH01000023.1, read on the forward strand.
CGGAGCCCAGGTTTGCCGGGCCCCACACGTGATGCACGGCAAGGTGAGCACGATCGAGAACGACGGCAAGGGCGTCTATGACCACACCCAGGCACATGCGATTCGGGCGACCCGCTACCACTCGTTGATGATCAGCGAGCAGCCGTTACCCGACTGCCTGGAGATCACGTCCAGATCCACGGACGACGGCTATGTCATGGGCGTGCGCCATCGCCACCTGCCGGTGGAGGGCGTGCAGTTCCACCCTGAAAGCATCCTCACCGAAAACGGCCTGGACCTGTTCCGCAGCTTCATCCGGTGTCATGTGCACAAGTGATCCATCCGGAAGGGGCATGCGCCCCTTCCTTCCTGTACTCCGACTGTTTCATTCCTGCTACAACTAGAGCGATCCGTTTATGGACAAACACCACTCCCCCGCCTGCGGCCGGACCCAGACCGAGCGTGCTGCTACGCTGACCGCCTTCACGAGCCTCGCCAAGGATGCCAACCGTTGCGATTGGGAGCGCCTGCTGAACAAAGTGCTGCGCCAACTCGGCTTCGGCAGCTACCTCATCAGCCTCGGGCCGGCAACGCCGGGGGATACCGATCCTCTCGCTGGTCTCATCACCACCTTTCCCAAACGCTGGCTGGAACACTACCGCTGTGATGGGTTGATCGAGATCGACCCGATACTCAGGCACTGTCGACGCGAGTTGGTGCCGCTTTTCTGGGACAGCGAACGACGGCGCGCCCGGGGACGCTCCCGGCATTTCTGGGAGCAACGCGAGCTACACGGCCTGCGCAGCGGCGTGAGCATCCCACTGCGCTACGAAATGCTCAGGGGAACCTTGAGCGTGGCCTTCGACGACACACAGATCACCGAACAGAAAGGGGTCTCCAACCCTGCCGTCTATCAACTGTTCATGCTCATTCCCTACCTGCTCGCCGGGATACGACATCAACTGCAACGGCCTGCCCAACCGCGCCAGGACCTGACGCCCAAGGAAATGGACTGCCTGTACTGGGCCAGCGAAGGCAAGACCACCTGGGAAATCAGCCACATCCTGACCTGCTCCGAACGCACCATCGACTTCCACCTGCTCAATGCGCGACGCAAGCTGGGCTCGGTAAGCCGCCAACAGGCCGTCAGTGCTGCGGTGGCCTGTGGGTTGGTCATGCCGACCGTTATCTCGCCGACTACCGGTGCCAGAAATGAGCAAAAAAGTGGTTTCTACGACAGTCCACCCTCAGGGATAACCTGATGGCCTATTCAAGTCAGCAATGGCAGGCTTCCAACCTGCAGCGCAGGCCCGTGCAGCCAGGCAGCAATACCCGATGCTTGCAGCCATTGACTTCGGGTATTCATCACCTGTTATTCAACTGAACAAGGATGTAGGCATGAAAATCTCTCTTGGTCTCGTCGCCCTGGCCGGGTGCCTGTCCACCTTCGCTGTTTCGGCCGCTGGCCCGAGCCACAGCGATCTGTTCAAGGCTCTGGCGCAGTGCCAGGCCAGTGCGCAGCAGGTGGGCGAGTTCAACAACCTGGTTGACGCCGAGCAACTGACGCTCCCCAAGGATGAAGCGCACAGCCCGTGGGGCGGTGCCGCCTGGCAAGCCACCCCAGCGCTGACGGTGCACGGCGTGTCGTCGACCACCCTGGTGATGACCGACCGCTTCAGCTTCTTTCTCCAGGCCAAAAGCAGCAGCCCGAAGGCCGACGCAGAGAAGCTCGCCAGCACCCTGAAACTGGAAAAGACGCTGGATACCGACGGCTACGTGGATTACCAGCGCAACCTCGACAACGGCGCGACCCTGCGCGTGCTCTCCACCGAAAACAAGGACAGCGATCTCTACGTGGGTTGCACCTATCAGCAGAACGCGTCCTGAGACCAGGCGACCTCGACAAAGCCTTCATCCAGTCGCAAGGCCGGGCCATACCCAGCCCCCATTGGGAAGATCTATGCCTGTTGAAAGGCTCGGGCCTAACCCAGCCCCATGTGGGAGCGAGCTTGCTCGCGATGAGGCCCACCTTGCCGACACTTCATTGCCTGACCCACCGCCTTCGCGAGCAAGCTCACTCCCACAGGGGATCTGTGCCTATCTCTTTCACCCGCGCCAACAGAACCTGCAGGGGATGAAGCACCGTCACACCCTCTTGCCGCTTCACCTGGCTGCGGCAAGAGTACCCATCGGCAACCACCCTGCCCGACCGATTGAGTTTCTGCAGGAGCGGTTTCCAGGACTGCCTGTAGATCGTGTCGGACGTTCCAGCGTTTCGCGTTTCATGCCCGTAGGTGCCCGACATTCCGCAACAGCCGCTGGCTTGTACGTGAAGCGTCAGGCCCATGCGCTGGAAAATCTTCTGCCATTGCCCGATGCTGCCCGGCTCATTGGTCTTTTCCGTGCAATGGGGCAGGAAGTGGTAAGGCTCTCCCTCCTCCACTGCTGCATCTTCTGGCAGGGCATCCATCAGCCACTCCTGCGCGAGCAACACCTGGGGAGCGTTGCCGGTATCCAGTGTCTTGGCATACTCCTGTCGATAGACCAGGGTCATCGCCGGATCGAGCCCCACCAACGGCACTCGATACCGCTGGAGGCTGAGCAAGGTCTGGCCGTTGAAGCTGGCGGCCTTCTCGAACGCTTTCAGGAAACCCTGCACCTGAAGCGGTTTGCCGTTGGGCGCGTACGGGGCCAGGAAGACTCGGTAGCCCAGCCTCGAGATCAGCTCCACCCAATCAACGAGCAATGGCGTTTCAAAAAACCGGGTAAAAGCGTCCTGAACGAGGATGACACTTTTCTCACGCTGCTCAGCACTAAGCGCCTCCAGGCGTTGCGGAGTTGCCACCTCTACGTTCCAGCGCCGGCACACGGCGGCAAAATCCACCAGGCTGAGCAGCGGGCTATCGACCATCCCGGCGACTCGTTCAAGCCCCCAGCGGATCGGCCGGGCACTCATCACGAAGTTGTACAGCCGCGGCATCTTGGCGAGATACGGAACCGTGTATTCCAATGAGCCAATCAGGTAGTCCTTGAGAGGACGCAGGTAGCGACTGTGATAAAGCTCAAGGAAACGCGAGCGGAACTCCGGCACATTCACTTTCACAGGGCATTGGCCCGCGCAGGATTTGCAGGCCAGGCAACCGCTCATGGCCTCGTAGACCTCATGGGAAAAATCCCGCTGCCCCATCTTCCGGGCCAGGCTATTCACGGCCCGACGTGCAAGGCCCGGCGCCCCGCCAGCCCCTCGAACCCGTTCGCTGGCCGCCAGTACATCGACACCCTGCTCGCCCTGCAACCTCAGCCATTCCCGGACCAGCGAGGCCCGCCCCTTGGGCGAGTGAATGCGATTGCGCGTCGCCTTCCAGGATGGGCACATGGCGTCATCAGGGTCGAAGTTGTAGCACGCGCCATTGCCATTGCAATGAACCGCCGTGTCATAGCTTTGCCAGACACGTTCATCGATGGTGCGATCCAGGGCACCGCGCATGTCCACTTCATCGACGCGGGTCAATCGAGCGCCGGGCAGCGTGTTCGGGGTGGCGATCTTGCCTGGGTTGAGTTGGTTGAATGGATCGAAAGCCGCCTTCAGCGCTTGCAGCGCGGGGTACAGATCACCGAAGTAATCGGGCACGTATTGCGACCTCAGGCCCTTGCCATGTTCGCCCCACAACAGTCCGCCGTACTGTTGCGTCAAGGCCGCGACCGCATCGGAAATCGGCCGGATCAAGGCGGCCTGGGCCGGGTCCTTCATGTCGAGGATCGGCCGCACATGCAAGACACCGGCGTCGACGTGACCGAACATGCCGTACTGCAGGTCATGGCCATCGAGCAGCGCACGGAACGCCTGGATGAAGTCCGCCAGGTGTTCGGGTGGAACAGCGGTGTCTTCGACAAACGGCTGGGGCCTGGCCTCGCCCTTGACGTTGCCCAACAACCCCACGGCCCGCTTGCGCATCGAATAGACACGCTTGAGCGCATCGGCGCCGATGGCCAGTGTGTGGCCCAAGCGGACCACGGAAGCATCGCGCTGCAGGTGCCGAACGAACTCATGAACCTGCTGCTCAACCGCCGCTTCGTCATCCCCGCTGAACTCGATGAGATTGATCCCGAGCGTCGGCGTATCAGGGTCTTCAGGGAAATACTCGGCGACGCCGTGCCAGACAATGTCCTTCATCGCCAGCATCAGCACTTTCGAGTCCACGGTCTCGATCGACAGCGGCTTCATTGCCATCAACGCCTTTGCATCACGCAAGGCATCCATGAACCCGGCGTAACGCACGTTCACCAGGATGGAGTATTTTGGGATAGGCAGGACGTTCAGTTTGGCCTCGACGATGAAGCCCAGGGACCCTTCGGAGCCGCAAAGAACGCTGTTCAGATTGAAGCGCCCATCGGGCTCGCGCAGATGGGCCAAGTCATAGCCGGTCAGGCAACGGTTGAGTGTCGGAAAGGTGTCCCTGATCAGCTCGGCTTGGGTATCGGCGATGTCCACCGCGCACTGGTAGACCTTCCCCACCCGATCCTGGCGTTCGACCAGCACCGGCAACAGCGCGGCGTCGACGGCTGAACTGGTGAGACGATCACCGCCCAGCAACACCGTCGAAAGCTCGAGCACGTGATCGCGCGTCTTGCCGTAGGTGCAGCTGCCCTGGCCACTCGCGTCCGTGTTGATCATGCCGCCAATGGTTGCGCGGTTCGACGTCGAGAGTTCAGGGGCAAAGAACAAACCGTAGGGCTTGAGCGCTGCGTTCAACTGATCCTTGACCACACCGCTCTGTACCCTGGCCCAGCGCTCCTCGACGTTGATTTCCAGGATGTGGTTCAGATGGCGGGAAAGGTCGACCACCACACCATCGGTGAGCGATTGCCCGTTGGTGCCGGTGCCTCCACCGCGTGGCGTGAGCACGACCGCACGGTGCGCGGGTTCGGCGGCCAGGCGCGACAGGATCATCACGTCCTGTTCATCCAGGGGAAATACCGCCGCTTGGGGCAGGCGCTGGTATATGGAATTGTCGGTGGCCAATACCGTCCGGTCGCCATGGTCGCGGGCAATCTCGCCTTGGAACCCCGCCACTTGGAGCGCATTCAGAAAAGCGTCATAGGTCGCTTTCTGGGGTTCAGGAGGCGATAACCGGGCAATCATGATGTATTCCTACAGGCTGAAAAGCTAATCTATGCATTCACATTACGTATGCTCAGTACAGGACGTATCGAGCAGCTGCATAAGGCTTTAATGATTCTTGCCTTCCCATACGGTCGGAGCAAACGTAATTCCTGCTGTTTTTGCATGAGCTTTATGAATGAACCCTAGACGACTGACGCCCTCGATGTCGCTGCTGGTTGCCTTTGAGGCCGCCGCACGCCATTGCAGCTTCACCAAGGCCGCGGAAGAGTTGGCACTGACGCAAAGCGCCGTCAGCCGACAGGTGCAGACCTTGGAGGCGCAGCTTGAAATCGAACTCTTCCGCCGTGAAGGGCGAAAGATTGAATTGACCGCCGCCGGCGCGCTGTATCAGCACGAGCTGGCGGCTGCATTGGGGCGTATTCGAAGCGCAACGTTGCAGGCCATCGCCTACAAGAACGACAGCGGCCCATTGAACCTGGCCGTGCTGCCAACCCTGGGTTCCAAATGGCTGCTGCCGCGGATGCATGAATTCTATGCCAGGCACCCGGACCTGCTGGTGCACATACATTCGAGGATCATCCGCGAGGACGTTCAATCCTCCACCCACGACATGAACGCGATCATCTGCGCAGGCTCGGGGGAGTGGCCTGGCTACATTGCACATCAATTGCTCACGGAAAAGCTGGTGGTGATCGCCAGCCCGACCGCACTGCCCGAGTACCGGGCAATGTCGCCGGCGAACGTTGCCGAGCATGCCTTGTTGAACGTCGTATCAAGGCCGGGGGCCTGGTCGGACTGGTTCGACAAGCACAACGTCGACCACCGCAACATGCGATCCGGCCCGAGCTTCGAACTCACGGCCCACCTGATCCAAGCCGTGTCGGCGGGGATCGGGATTGGGCTGGTTCCACAAATCCTGGTCCAGGATGAACTGAAGAGCGGCGACCTGGTTGCGCTGTTTGAACCGATGGAAAGTGGACGCCGCTATTACCTTGTCTATGCGAGCCGATACCAACACCTGCCGGCGTTGAAGGCCTTCAGCGCCTGGCTTGTGTCGTTGCCCTTTCCTGACAACTGAGGCCTGGGAGGTCCTTCGCCGGACCGAGGGAACGTGAGCTCTGCACTGCGCAGACGATGTGGCTGACCGGAAACAGCCTCGTGGTCTGTGGGCCCTCGTCAAGCATGTTTTTGCGCGATACCTGCCAGCAGAAACACTGATTGGTTTCGAGGGCGATCTTGGTCTTATCTTTTATTTCTAAAAAATTACGGTGAGTGCAGCCCGCCAAAAACCGTATTCGATGTGTTCAACCCCAACCAGACGCGAGTGCCCTCATGATTAAAATGCTAGCTGCCGTACGCCGGAAACCCGGCATGACTCATGCCGAGTTCTTGAGCTATATAGAACACCAGCATGGAGAAATCGCCCGGGTCAAACCTCTAGGTGTCAAACGATACGTGCAGAACCATGTCATCGACTCGGCGTTCGGGGTGGACTCCGATAGCGCCTACACACAAACATTTCACCGAGACTCCGTCACGGAATTATTTTTTGACGATATGTCAGGCTTGATCCACACCTTCAGCGATCCCTATACCCAACAAACCGTCGGACCCGATGCAAAAAATTTCGCCGACCTGTCCAAACAGGCCGCTCAGTTGATGGATGAAGTAGAGATTTCCAATACCGGTTCAGCCCCCCACACATGGAAAGCGATCGTTTTCCTGAAAAAAAATCCAACGGTGCAACTGGATACCTTCTTCACCGCTTGGGATTCAGCTCACAACGCTGTTGCCAATCAATACCCGGATTTCCAGAAAGTGCTGCGCAGGCACGTTCGCTCCAGATACCTGCCCGAGGGTGACCGAGTGACGTCTTATTTCGGGCCGGACATAACGGTATACGAAGGCACTTCCAGCCTGTGGTTTGAACATGAAGCCGATCTTTCTGTTTTTCGTCAGTATCAGCGATCACTGTTCCAACGGCTTTCTGACGAGGGCGTCGTGCTGTCGTCTGAATCTTTTTTCGTCTATGTCAATGAAGTCGTCATCCTGGATTTGTGCCAGTAGAGATTGATGACCTCACCCCCTCTTCGAACTGGATGCTGAGGCGATTCAAGATCGCTCTCTACACCTTCTTTTGCAGGGTGCATCCAGTCGAAGAGTCCCGATAACTCAGATAGGGTCGGCCAACGTCGCAGTGGACTCGCGCATGATCTGGGCATGCTCTTCCTTGTCACCCCCACTCTTTTCTATCTCGCACAGACGCGCAGAGTTCTCCACCACCAGTTGGCAGCGCGCCCATCGCCGCGCTTCGAACCGCGTCAGAGCAGCCTGTAGATCGCTATCGGCGAGCAGTTCTTCGGCCAGCACGATGGCGCTCTCGATGCCAATGCCAGCCCCGGAAGCCAGATGTGGCGTGGTGGCATGCACCGTGTCTCCAATCAGCACGATGCGACCTTTATGCCATGGCAACGGCACCAGTAAATTGGCCAGCGGACGATAGTCGATATTGGCGCCCGCCTCGTACAGTTGCGGCACCAGCCCTTGCAGGATCGGCGCGGGGAACTCACCCAGCAGGCGTGCCATTTCACCTGACCAACTGGCCGGATCGATCCACTCGGAAAATTCGCGGTTTTCCAAAAGGAACATGTACATATGCGTTTCGGAAATCGGGTTGACGCCAACCTTGGTGCGGCCCAGCCAATGCGTGGGGCGTACGATTTGCGGCGGACGCTTCAGCACCGCGCGCCAGACACTCTGGTGAATGGGCTTTGGCGAGGGCGCCTCCGGGAAAAACTCCTTGCGCATCCGCGAGTGCACGCCATCGGCAGCGATGACCAGGTCATAGCGCCCAGCGGTGCCGTCGGTGAAAGACACTTCAACGCCATTCTCGTGCTCGATGATGCGGTCGAACGTGATGCCCAGGCGCACATGAGTGCCCACCTCCCGCGTCTTGTCGGCAAAGATCCGAGCCAGCACCGGGCGCAGGATGCCGCCACCACAGGGTATCGGCTTATCGCTGACCGGAGGTCGAAGCGCCAACTGCACGATCAGGTCGCCTGCCGGTGAAAACACATCGAAATTGGTCGACAGATACCCTTCCCCAGCCACCCGCTCAAGAATCCCGACCGTGTCCAGTGCCCGCAACGTGGGTCCACTGAGCGTAATACCCGCCCCCAGGGGACACCACAGAGGGTCTATTTCCACCAGGTCCACTTCGACGCCCTGAGAGGCGAGCTGGATAGCTGCGGTCATACCGGAAAACCCGCCTCCGATCACCAGGACCTTACTGACTGCTGCAATCATCACGCTCTCCTAATTATTCTTATTTCAATCGGGCTGACATTGCATGGCACACCGACTGGCTCTGCAGCGCTATCGACTCAATGCCGCAAACTCATGAAGTTCCGACTGAAAATGCCGGATCGACAACGAGACTATCGAATCGGCTATCAGCGCTGAAATCGCTTTCCACAATCAGAGGTATCGCAGGAGGTGATGGGTGTCGGAGGGAAGGCTTGTTCGATTGCTGAATACCCGCAGTCCGCTTGTGGGAGCGAGCCCGCTCGCGATAGCGGAGAGTCAGTTTGCAGTGATGCTCGATGTGCCGGCGTCATCGCGAGCGAGCTCGCTCCCACAGGGGCAGCGCGTGTTCACGGTATCTGGACACAACACAAAAACCTGTGGGAGCGGGCTTGCTCGCGATGGCGGTGGTCAGTTTGCAGTGAGGTTGAGCCGACACGAGGACGCTTGCCTCGCGCATAGGAAGCGAACTGCGGTTCATATGAACCGCAGACGTGGGTTCACACGTTTTCCAAGCCATCCCAGCAGAGGTATTTCACTTCAAGGAACTCATCGATCCCAAGGTGAGATCCCTCTCGCCCAAGACCGCTCTGCTTGATGCCTCCGAAGGGTGCGACCTCATTTGAAATCAAGCTACAGTTGATGCCTACCATGCCCGATTCGATGCGGGCGGCGTTGCGCCAGATACGGGCCGCGTCGCGGCTGAACAGATATGCCGCCAAGCCGAACTCGCTGTCGTTGGCCATCGCAATGGCTTCGTCGTCCCTGTCGAAACGCATCAGTGGCATGACCGGGCCGAAGATCTCTTCGCGGGCGACCCGCATCCCATGAGTCACATCGGCCAACAAGGTGGGTTGGAAGAAACACCCGCCCAGGGCATGGGGCTTGCCGCCGTACAGCAGTCGAGCGCCTTGCACCAGCGCATCATCGACAAGCGCCTGGGATTTTCGTACCGCCGCGTCATCGATCAACGGCCCGACCTGTACACCCGGCTCCAGGCCATTGCCCACTTTCAGGCGTGCCATGCGCTCGACGATGCGCTCGGTCAATGCGTCATAGACTCCTGACTGCACCAGCACCCGATTCGCGCCGATACAGGACTGTCCACTATTGCGAAACTTGGCCAACATCATACCGTCAGCCGCTGCATCAAGATCAGCATCGTCGAAGACAATGAACGGGGCGTTGCCGCCCAGTTCCATGGAGCATTTCTTGACCGTCTGTGCCGCTTGCGCCAGCAGCAACCGGCCCACTTCCGTGGACCCGGTGAAGGTGAGCTTGCGCACCAGCGGGTTGGCCGTAAGTTCACCGGCAATGTCACGGGTGTCATTGCCGGTGATCACACTGAAAACACCGGCCGGCACACCCGCACGCAGGGCGAGCTCAGCCAGCGCCAGGGCGGTCAGGGGTGTCTGGCTGGCCGGTTTCACGACCATCGTGCAACCGGCCGCGAGCGCTGGAGCGGCCTTGCGCGTGATCATGGCAGCGGGGAAATTCCAGGGCGTTATCGCCGCGCAAACCCCGATGGGCTCGCGCAGAACCACAATGCGCTGTGTGTCCTTTACGCCCGGAATCAGATCACCGCGCACCCGTGTGGCTTCCTCGCCAAACCAGCGTACGAAAGACGCCGCGTAATCGACTTCACCCCGCGCCTCCTCCAGTGGCTTTCCCTCCTCCAGGGTAATCAACGTGGCAATGTCCTCACGATGTTCAACCATCAACTCGAACCAACGGCGCAACACCTCGCCACGGCGTTTAGCCGTCAGGCGGCGCCACGGGCCGAAGGCCTCCTGCGCCACGTCGATGGCGCGCCGAACCTCAGCTTCACCGCAGCGTGGCAACTCGGCCAACACCGATTGATCCACCGGATTACGCAGCGTGTACTGGCCGTGCGGCGTCTCGGTCAGCCACTCCCCAGCGATGTAGGCACCGGTACGCCACAGCGTGGGATCCTTAAGTAAATGCTTCACTTTTCAATCCTCTCAATCAGCACGGGTGACGTCCGATCATGAAGGCACTGTCAGGGTCCGCAGTCACCGGCAGCCCCGCCGCAACCAACCCTTGACGCAGGGACTTCATGAGGCGATCCGGCACGCGCATCGCCGGGGCGCGCAGTGGGCCACCGTTGAAGCCGGCGAGCCAATCCTGGTATTTCCACATCGTGCGGTTGAGTACCCCGGTGCCGCCGGCATAGCTTTGCGCGGCGGCGCCGTTGGCGCTACGGGCCGGATTGACCTTCCAATACAGCTCCATCGCCTCCTCGAAGCGGCCCGTGCGGGCCAGTTCGAAAGCTTTCGGGTAGTAGTCGCTCATCCAGGCCGTGTTGCTGGTGCCGGAAAACTGCAGTTTCATCAGGCTCATCAGGGGGATCGCGTCAGCTTCGATCGGGCAACTGATCACCACCTGATCACGAAAGTGGTAGTACATCTCGCAAATGCCCGCCGGCAGCGGGAACCCTTGCTCCGACTTGATGGCCGCGATGTTCGGGCAATCGGTCAGCAGCCGACGAACCAACTCCAACGACATCCCTGCCGGATGCACGCGCTCAAAGCCCCAGAGCGGAATCGGGAACAGCATGACGGCGAGGTCCGTCGCGTCGCAGAACGACTTGGTGTAGTCGTAAATTTCCTGCTCGCTGGTCGGCCAGAACTGCGGCGGATAGGAGAGCAGGACGATGTCTGCACCGGCATTCTCGGCGAGCTTCACCGCTTCGATGTTCTCTGCCAGCGTGCCAAAAGCCGCATGGAAGAACAGGATCAGGTTTTTCCCCGACTCACGGGCCCAGGCCGTGAACTGGGCGTTTTCCTGGGCAGAGATCGCCAGTTCGCTGCACAGCAACGTGCTGCTGTAGCCCAGTCCTGCCGCCTGTTCGATGTCGTGGCGTATGCCCCGTTCATTGAGACGCTTCAGGTCGGCGCTAAAACTCGGGATGGTGACCGCCGAGCAGCCCATCAGGTATTCCCGGGCCCAGGCACGGGCATCCGCTTTCTTGTAAGTGGCCATGGTGATTTCCTTTGAACAGTGAGGGGGTTATTTCGAGACAGGGACAATGCTGGCAGGCAGCTCGATACCGAGGCTCTGTTGCCTGGCGCGCTCGTACAACGCTTGTGCGATGACGACATCCTGCAACGCCGAGCCCACCGATTTGTAGAGGACAATGTCGTTGGCGTTCTGGCGCGGGTTGACACGACCCGCCACCAGGTCCGACAGCGCGACCAACTTGTCGGCGACATAAACGCCGGCACTGATCGCGGCAATGGCGTCACCCGTATCGTGAAGCACCTCTTGCGGCATATCCGCGACGATGCAGACGGCTCGCTCCATCGTGACCGGGTCAACCTCCCGTTGCTCAGGCAAGGTGGACCCCAGCGACACGACCGTAGCGCCCGGGCAAAGCCAGGCGCCTTGCAGTACCGGAGACTCGTCACGGCTGCGTGCGGCACAAATCACCACGTCACAATCCCGTACGGCCTCTTGCGCGCTGTTCACCGCTTGGATATCCAGTCCGGGCCTGAAGCTTTCGGCAAACCGCTCGCGGCTCGCGGGCGTCGGACTGAAGACCCGGACATGGGCCACATCGCGCACGGACTTGAGGCAGTCCAGCGCGCCACGAGCCTCAAACCCTGCACCAATCACACCTACCCGCAGCGCGCGCTCGGGCGCCAGCAAATCGACTGCCAGCGCAGCGGTTGCCGCGGTGCGCAACCCCGTCACCCGATTGCCATCGATCAAGGCGCTGAGCGCCATGGTTTGCTGGTTGAACAATGCGATCAGGTAGCTGGCGCAACACGCCCGCATCGAGGCCGCGATCAACTTGCAGCCCATATGGCCGCCAGCCGGGGGTACAGCGGTCAAACTGCGCAGCCAGATGCCATCGCCCCGGGCCATGGAACGAGGCGGTACCATGGCATCCGATGCAGGGTGTGCGTACGCCTCGGCGAGCGCGGCAACGGCGGTACTCCAGTCGGCGAGCGAGGCAACATCGGCGTCGCTGAGAAAAAGCGTCGGGGCAATGGCTTGGGACTCTTGGGGGTGATGCATCGCGCTAACCTCGCAATCGGGTATCAATCAGTGATTGACTGACACCCTACGAGGCCCACACCCCACCGAATACTGCTGGGGATCGAAAGCAGCTATCGCTCAAATCGATGGCATGGCCAGACTGCAGATCAGCCGGCGCACTTCACGGGAGGCACGGGTCAAGGGACGACGGGGCGACTCGACCAGCACGACGAAGCGCTCCAGAAGTGGCTCAACGATACGCGATGACATCAGCCGTTGATCCAGCGAGCCCGGTAGTACAGAAGCAATCGCATAACCGCCACCGGCCGCCACGACTTCGTACTGGAGTTGGACGGAGTCGGCTTCGACGGCTACGCACAACGCCACGCCATGCTCGGCGGCCAGATGATCGAGCCTGGCCCTCAGCAAATGCGGTCGTCCGGGCACGACCAATGGCAACCCCGATAGATTTTTCAGCGCAATATCTCGATTGCCGAGCAGAGGATCGACGGCGGGCCCCACCAGATGCAGCGGTAGCCTGGCCAGCAAGTGGGCTTGCCCGATGCTGGCCTCGCTCTCGCGCAGCACCAGTGCCATATCCAGGCGACCATCGTGCAGTTGCTCTTCGAGTTGAGCGCTCGCGCCCTCGATCAGGTGCAACCTCACCCCCGGCATCTGGGCGCGCACCGCAGAAAAAAGCGTTCCCGCAAACCGACGCACCGCGGAGGGCAACATGCCTACGACCACCTCGCCCACCGGTTTGCCACGCAAGTTGCGAATGTCATCGGCAAGCCCTTCAGCGTCCGCGAGAAGGCCCGATATACACGGCAACAACTGCTCCCCAAATTCGGTCAGGACCACCCCGCGCCCCGTACGATGAAACAGGCGCTCGCCACATTGCGACTCGAGCGCGGCAATATTGCGACTCACCATGGACTGTGGCATATCCAGCAGTACGGCCGCTTTGCTGAGGCTGCCAGCCGCCACGACACGTACGAACAAGGTCCAGCGAGGATCGATGATGGTGAGCGCCGTGGCAGGATGCTGCATGGCCGTGTCCGGCACCTGGGAGTTCTGGTTATTCGTCATATCATCAGCTCTTGGCGCGCTTGATGCAGATACTCGCGACTGTCGTGAAGGTGCAGGCGCATGGCAGCGCGCGCACATTCAGCGTCCTGATTGAAGATCGCCTGGTAAATCTGTTCGTGCTCGCTTTGCATGCGCTGTTCGTAGTGCGAAGGCTCATCGTGAAACAGGCGCGCGCAGTCCAGTCGGCTGCGCGGGATGATGACCGCGCCCAGATTGAGCAGTGTGTTAGCGATGTAGTGATTGCCTGTTGCCTGGGCAATGTTCAAATGAAACTGAAAATCCAACGCGGCCCGATCATTGACACTGACCGCAGGCTGCCCGAGCTGATCGAGGAGCGCCCGCAACCCCGCCAACTGATCCGGGCTGCGTCGCAAGGCGGCGAGCCCGGCGGCTTCTACTTCAAGACCGATCCGAAACTCCATGATCGCCAGCGAATCTGTGATGATGCCGAGGGTCGCCGGGTCGATGAAGGCCCCCAGCGACAGGGTGCTACCGCGCACAAACGTCCCGATACCGTGGCGTGTCTCGACCATTCCAGCAGCCTGCAGACGCGACATGGCCTCGCGCACCACGGTTCTGCTGACCCCATGCTCAAGCATGAGGACCGATTCGGTGGGCAACTGTTCACCACCACGCAGTCGTCCCTCAAGAATGAGCCCTGACAGCAGCGCCTCGAGCCCCCGGGACAGGCTGCCGCGTTTTTTTCCACCGCCCGCCGGCACGTTCACACCTCGAAAATCGCTACGGCGCGGACAAAGCCGGCCGAAGCGTGCCTGATTTTGTAGGGGAAGCAGGACACCTGGAAACCATGGGCCGGCAAGCATTCCAGGTTGGCCAGTTTCTCCATCTGGCCGTAGCCGATGTCGCGCCCGGCCTTGTGCCCTTCCCAGATGATCGAGGCGTCGCCCGTGGCGGCGAAGCGTTCGCGTGTGTACTTGAACGGCGCGTCCCAACTCCAGGCATCGGTGCCGACCACGCGCACGCCGCGCTCAAGCATGTACAACGTAGCCTCGCGGCCGATGCCGACCCCGGCATCCAGATACCCTGGCTGACCGAACAGCGCACCGGCGCGAGTGTTGACCAGGACAATGTCCAACGGCTGCAGCACGTGGTCGATGCGCGCCAGCTCGGCTTGCACTTCGGCGGCGCTGACCACATGGCCATCCGGCAAATGACGAAAGTCCAGCTTCACGCCGGGTTGCAGGCACCATTCCAACGGCAACTCGTCGATGCCAAACGCCGGCTTGCCACCGTCCGTGGTCGAGGCGTAGTGCCAAGGGGCGTCCATATGCGTACCGCTGTGTGTCGTGATCTGCAGGCGCTCAGCCGCCCAGGATTCGTCGCCGGGCAGTTGCTCCCTGGACAGGCCGGGGAACATCGCAGCCATCTCCGGCCAGCCTTGCTGATGGTCCATGTAGTCGATTTTCGGCAACAACGGCGGTGGGTCGGTGTAGGGGTTGTTGTCCAGGGTAACGGACAGATCCACCAGGCGGCGTTTAGTTGATTGCATGATCAGTCACCCCAAGCGCCACCCGTCCACGCACACGACGCGCCGGGGCAGCAGTGTTCAAACTGTTTCGTATCAAGGCGGCAGCCGAGCCGTCATGGCGAAAGCCAAGGGCACGGGCCAGAGGGGTTTTCATTGCAGGGAAGTTGCCGAACAACGCTTGCAGCCCGGCATCCGGTGCGAAGCTGATCAACCCGCGGCGTTCCTGGCCGTAGGCAGCGGCCAGGGCATCGATGACCTGGGCAATGGACAGGTGCAACAACGGCAATTGCCAGACACGTGACTCGCCAAGTTCGGCGGCGGGCAATTCGGCGGCCCGTAACAGGTTATCCACGCAACACCGCACGGACATCCACCAGGCCTGCGCCTGCGGCGAAACCGGGCAGCAATACGGCTGGCCTTCGGCGAAGGCGTGCAGCAGATCGCTCATGAACGCCGAACGCAGTCCATTGGGTTCACGTGGACGGGCGACAATGCCGGGCAGGCGCACGGCACGACCGTCCACCTCGCCTCGTCGGGCAAGGTCGTTGAGGGCCATTTCCACCATCGCCTTGTGCGCACCATAGCTCAACTGCGGGCGCGGCACGGCACGCTCATCGATGCGCGCCGGCAGGTCGCCGCCGTACACCGCCACGCTGCTGGCATACACCAGCACCGGCGCACCAGGCTGCTCGCGCAACTGGCCAAGCAGCTCCAGGCTTGCCAGCAGGTTGACCTGATAGCCCAGTGAATAGTGCTGCTCGGCCGCTCCACCGGGGATGCTGACCAAATGAAAAACCACATCGATGCCATCGGCCAGCGCGCGACGCAGTAACGCGGCATCGGTCACACTGCCGCAATGCCGGCGCAGGCGCTTATCGTCGGCAAACCCTGCCAACTCTTTATCCAGCAGTATCAACGCGCTGATCGACCGGCCTTGCAGTTCATTGGTTTGGAGCAATCGTTTCACCAGCGCCCGGCCGACAAAACCATTGGCCCCGGTAATCATCACGCGCATGGGAGGCCTCCGCGCACGACACGCTGGTCTATCGCCCCGAAAACCGACTGCCCTTGCAGGTCGAAGACTTCCATGCGCACGCGATCACCGAAGCGCATGAAGGGTGTCTGTGGCGCGCCCTGCTCGATCATCTCCACGGCACGACGTTCGGCGATGCAGGCAGCGCCAACCGTGGGGTCGGCATTGGAGACGGTGCCGGAACCGATCAGGCAGCCCGCCCTGAGGCGGCGGGTCAATGCCGCGTGGGCAATCAACTGATGAAAACCGAAATGCATGGCGCCGCCATGGGCATGGCCAAACCACTTGCCATTCCATTCCACCTTCAGCGGCAAGTGCACACGCCCATCGCGCCAAGCCTCGCCCAACTCATCGGGGGTGACCGCCACCGGGGCAAAACTGGATGAGGATTTGGCTTGGATAAAACCGAAGCCGGTCTTCATTTCACGGGGGGCGAGTGTACGCAGGCTGACATCGTTGACTTGCAAAATGAGCCGAATATGACTGGCGGCCTGCTCTGCCGAGCAGCCCATGGGCACGTCATCGACCAACACCGCGTACTCGCCTTCAAAGTCGATGCCGTGGGTCTCACTCGGTAGAGCGATGTCGTCGTGGGGGCCCAGGAAATCATCGCCACAACCCTGGTACATCAGCGGGATGTGTTCAACGCCTTCGATCGGATCAAGCGCAAACGCCTTCTGCATCCGCTCCCCGTGACTGAGGAACGACGAGGCATCCAACCACTGCCAGGCACGCGGCAACGGTGCAGCGGCCTGCGCTGGATCGAAGGCAAAGGCACCGGCCTGGGTGCCCTCATTCAAGGCCTCATACCGCGCGCGCAAGGCGGCCTCGACGCTCGGCCAATGCTCGATGGCATCCTGCAGCGTCGCGGCAATATCGCTGGCATCCACTGCCCAGGCCAGGTCGCGGGACACCACCAGCAGGCGACCGTCGCGGCTGTGATTCTTGAGAGTACTGAGCTTCATGCCTGCTCTCCTTGCAGCTCGGGCGCAAAGCGGCCATCGAGCAGGACGAAGAGCATGCGTGCCATCTGCTCGGTACGATTGCTCCAGGCGTGGTTGGTGCCTCGCTGCACGACGATATCACCGCGCTTGAGATGTACTTCCTCGCCATCGAGCACCAACCACACCTCACCCTCCGTGACCACGCCGTAATCGAGCGTTTCGGTACGGTGCATCAGCTTGTGTTTCGAATCCGCCTGTCCCGTGCCGGCATGGGCCTGGCCAATTTCGGCGAAGGCCGCCGCGGCATCTTCGGCGCTGATTTGGTTCTGCATGCTGTCGGGCGGAATATCCACCACCCGGATCACACTGCCCAGTGGGGCCGGACTCAATTGGAGTGGCTTACGAGTGGGATCGTCACCGTTATCCAGCACGGCCGGGCTGGCGCCACTGTTCCAGATCTCATGGAAGACCGTGCCAGGTACGGACTTGAGCGGGAAGCTATTGGGTGTCGGTCCGCTGAGCGCGACCACCGCCTGGCCCTGGGCGTCGTGCCCGGTGACCACGCGTTTGAAACCAGGAAGTTGTTGCATGTTCGACTCCTCAATCAATTGGTGAAACACGACAGCGGGTAAAGATGGATGCATGGAAAACCTTAAAGATCGAGCACCAGCCGGGCGCTCCTGGCACGCGAGCAACACGGCGTGAACTGGTCGTTGCGGGCCCGTTCGGCATCGGTCAAGAACATGTCGCGATGCTCTGGCTCACCTTCCAGCACGCGCGTGATGCAGGTGCCACAGATGCCCTGCTCGCAGGACAAGGGAATATCGATACCCGCCTCCAGCAGCACCTGGGCAACGCTGAGCGCGGCTGGCACGTGGAAACACTGTCCCGTGCTAGCCAGTTGCACCTCGAAGCTGCCCGCCTCACCCGTCGGGACAGCGGCGGCGCTAAAGTACTCACGGTGCAATTGCGCCTCGGACCAGCCCTGCTCGCGCGCCGTGCCGAGCACGTGCTCCATGAAGCCAGTAGGGCCACAGACGTACAGGTGGTGATCACTCGCCGGCGCGGACAAGACCCGAGCACTGTCCAGACGCTGAGCCTCCTCACCATCGTCCACATGAACGTGCACGCAATCGGCAAACGCCGAATGGCGGATGTGCTCGATAAAGGCCATGCGCAGGGCCGAGCGACCGCAGTAGTGCAACTCGAAAGGCGCGCCGATCCGCGCCAGGCGCTCGGCCATGCAGAGGATCGGCGTGATGCCGATACCGCCCGCGAACAGCACGCTGTACTCCGCCCCTGCTCCAACGGGAACAGGTTGCGTGGCTCGCTGATCCGCAGCCGGGTGCCTTCGTGCACTTGCTCGTGCATGGCCTGCGAGCCGCCGCGAGACTCCGGGTCGAGCAACACGCCCAGCAGGTAGCGATGGTGCTCTTGGGGGTGATTGCACAGTGAGTACTGGCGCACCAGGCCATTGGGCAGATGCACGTCGATATGCGAGCCGGCACTGAAAGCAGGCAGCATGGAATCGTCGGCCGGGGCCAGTTCAAAGCTGTAGATGCCTTCGGCTTCGAGGCGCTTGCGGGTCACAACGACATCGATCATCACTGGGCCCCCACTGAATATTCAGCGGCAATCAGCCGATCGAGCACGTGGCGTTTGCCGACATACCAATTGTCATCGTCCATGCAACTGAAATCCGGGATCAGCGCCGCATCGGCCTGGGGCGCAAAACGGTGTGGGCAATGATCGGCAATGGCCTGAGCGGTGCCTTGGGCATCACGGAAAAACACCACGGGCTCATTGAGCAGGGTTCGTTGGAACAGCGCCCCGGCCTTGACCTCGACGCCCCAGGCGGCCGTACACCAGACGTTGCGTAGAAAACTCATCGCAATTCCTCTTTTCAAAACGACAGGTGGGTCACAGGCTGGCTTGTGTCCTTGCCCGCTCGGCTTCAATCAACCGACGCAGAACACGTCGGCAACGTACGGCCCCGGCATCGGCTGGCAGCAACACTGGGTTGAGGCCGAGCAGATCAACTTCGCCAATCTGGCGCTGTTGAGCCTCGACCATGGGTTTGTCTTCACCGGCGAAAATACCGATCAACATGTCCTGGACGAAGGCATTCAACTGAGCATTGTCCTGCTCGAAACTGCGTGTATTGGCAAAGAAGTAATGGGTGTTCGTCGCGTCCTGCGGCGTCATCAGGTGCAGGTTCCATGTCACGGCCCCCTCTTCCCTGGGGCATCCTGGAGGCGTGGCGCCACTGCCCAGCAGCATCAGGCCGGGTGCGTGCCAGATGACTTCGGCCCAGACGTCTGCCCGGCTCGGGTCTTCAAGGTGAGCGCCGAAAGCCGGCGGGGGAACGTCATCGGGCGCCCACCAACTGATGCGCACGCGATCGTTGGGCAACTCCTCGATGGTGGCGCGCGTGCGTGACAACGCCCCGCCACCGAGCGTATCGGGGTGCAGGAAATCAACGTGGCTCAGGTCCATGATGTTGTCGGACAGCAACTCGTAGTGCGCACGGGTTGGTAAATACCCATGCCCCTTGGCGTGGGTTGGAGCCTGTTCGAGGAAGGAAAAATCAGGGATCAGCCCATCGTTGGCCTGGCTCGAATCGCCTGGCCAGACCCAGATCGCCCCATGGCGCTCGACGACCGCGAACGCGCGAACACAGGCAGCCTTGGGGATGGTCCCATCGCCATGGGGGTTGTGCGTACATTGGCCACTGCCATCGAAACGCAAGCCGTGGTACGGGCACTGCACGCTGTCGCCGACAATCTTGCCCATGTGCAGCGGGGCAAAACGGTGCGGACAACGATCAGCGAGTGCCTGGATCACACCCTGGCTATCGCGAAAGAACACGATGGGTTGTTCGACGATGGTTCTGCCAAGCATCCCACCTTGCGCCAGCTCGTCTGCCCATCCAGCGATGTACCAGGTGTCGAGCAAGTAACTCATGATGTTCTCCTCAGTGTTCTTATTTTGATGAAACGGCGAATGGGCAGGTCAGCGCTCAGGGTCTGCGGCAACCGCTGTGGGAAAAGCAGACCCGCTGCCCCGCAAACGAATGCAGGCCAAGGCCACCAACAGTTGAACGCCCGCGACGATTCCCAGCGCGGCCGGCAAAGCGCTGATCACCCCACCCGTGATCGCCAGCACCACCAGCGGGCTGGCGAACTCACCGGCGAAGAACATCGCCGAGAAGCCGCCGGCGGCGCGGCCACGCTGCTGGAAGTCGATCTGGGCCATGATCCAGGTGAGCAGGGTGGGCATCATCAGGCCGATGCCCAGGCCGTTGATCAGGACGGCGATCACCACCAGCCCATGACTGCCGGCCACCGCCAGCAGCCCGCTACCGATACCGGCCGCGACAAAGGCCAGGAGCATCTGTCGGTGCGCCGGGACACCACGGAGCAATCGGAAACCCAGGGCGCCAACCAGTACGCCGAACTGACTGGCGCCCATGGTCATGCCGATCTGCTGCGCCCCTTCGACATGCATCAGGTTGAGCAGATAGCCCACTTGTACCGGCACGATGAACAAGCTCAAGCCAGCCAGGAATGCCAGGGCATACAACGGTGCCAGGGGACGCCAGGGGAATACCCGGCTCACCGTCGTCGCAGTGATGACCTGCCCACGCGGCTCCCACAGCAACCAAGCCATCAGCGGCAGGAACACCAGCCCCAACCCATACAGGGCAAAAGGGGTGCGCCAGCCGTGCTCGCCGAGCACGCCACCGACGGCAATGAAAATCGCCGCCGACAACGAGGTTACAACCATCTGCAGGGCGAACATGCGTTCACGCCGCGCACCGCTGTAGTAGTCACCCATCATCGTGGTGCAGCAGGTTATGATCGCCGCCTCGGCCACACCGATGCCGGCGCGGCTGATCACAATGAGCCGCAGCGACTCCAGCCAGAGCGGCAGCACGCCACAGAAGGTGTAGAGCACCATCGCACTGATCAGCAACGGTTTGCGCCCCAGTCGGTCGGCGATGATCCCGGCCACGGGGGACAACAACGCAATCATCAACGCCGGTAGCGTCAAGGCAATGGGCACCAGCACCGCCACACCCGGCGTGTCGGCGAAGTGCTCCTGCATACGCGGCAGGATGGGCGCCAGCAGCACCGCGCCAAGTACAGGCATACAACTGCCGAGCAATAGCAACAAGGATTGCGGCAGCCGCGCCTGACGTTCAACGCTCATCACGCACCTCCGCAGGTTGGATCGCGCAGAACGCCATGCCGAAGGCGCTCAGGCCGGCGATAAGGTCAAGCCATAGAGACTGCTGGAACAGATACACACGAGGCATGGGTAAGTCCTTTCTTGTTGTTATGACGCGACGGAATTAGCAGCCGCCGTGGTCGTTTGATCGTGTCCCGACGGCAGGCGCAGTGAGTGCTTCGCACAGGCCCCCTCCTCGACTGCGGCAGGCATCAGCGGCAGGCTCGTCGAATGGTTGGGCTTAGCCTCGGCTTGCCCGGTGCTCACCCGTTTGCTCGGCAACAGGAAGTGAGCCAGGGCCGGCAACAGAACCAGCGCGCCGACCATGTTCCAGACAAACATGAAAGCCAGCAGCACGCCCATGTCAGCCTGGAACTTGATCGGCGAAAACATCCAGGTGGCCACGCCGATCGCCAGGGTCACACCGGTCAGCATCACCACCTTGCCGGTGGACAGCAGTGCCCGGTAATACGCCTGCGACAGGCTTTTGCCCTGGCGCATATGACCGAGCAGGATGCTCATCACGTACAGCGCGTAGTCGACGCCGATGCCCACGCCGAGGGCGATCACCGGCAGGGTCGCGACCTTGACGCCGATGTTCAGGCAGACCATCAGCGCCTCACAGAGGATCGACGTGAGCATCAGCGGAATCACCGCACAAATCGTGGCGCGCCAGGAGCGGAAGGTGATCAGGCACAGCAGGATCACCGCGCCGTAGACCCAGAACAGCATTTCGCGGTTGGCCTGCTTGACGACAATGTTGGTCGCTGCCTCGATCCCGGCATTGCCAGCGGCCAGGAGGAACTGGACATCCTCGGTATTGTTCGCCGCGGCGAATTGCTCGACGTGATTCACCAGGCGGCTCAGGGTTTGCGCCTTGTGGTCAGAGAGGTAGACGTACAGCGTCAGCAGGCTGCAGTCTTCGTTGTACAGCCCGCGCGGCGCGCCGGCGGTGACAATGTTGAGCATCGCCTGGTTGTTCTGCAGCTCATACCACTTCGGGTTGCCTTCGCTGAGGCCCACCAGCATGCGGCGGTTGAGCAACGCCAGGGAGTTGGTCGAATCGACACCCGGCAAGGTGCGCAACTGCCAGTCGAGGGCATCGACCTTGTTCAGGATGTCATAGCGCGAACAGGCGCTGGCGGGAGTCTTGATCATCACCGCGAACAGATCGCTGCTGGCGCCGTAATGCCGGGTGAGGAATGCATCATCCTGGTTGTAGCGCGAGTCGGCCCGCAGCTCGGGCGCGCCCGCATCCAGATCCCCGACTTTCAATTGCAGGCTGACCACGAAGCCGAGCGTCGCCAGCGCCAGGCTCAGGGCGATGCACAACGCCGCCCAGCGGCGCTGAGTGAACAGATCCAGGAAACGCCAGACCCCATGGCGATGCTGGCCCGCTTGTTCGGCGTGCTCGCTTTTTAGGCTCAGTCGCGCCGCGCGGCCGCTGACCCCAACGTAGGAAAGCAATATGGGCAGCAAGATCAAGTTGGTGAAGATCAGCACGGCCACGCCGATACTGGCGATCATCGCCAGGTCCTGGATCACCTGGATCTTGATGATCATCAGAACCGCGAAGCCGACCGCATCGCATAGCAGCGCGGTGAGACCGGCAAGGAACAGGCGGCGGAAAGTGAAGCGCGCGGCGACCACCCGGTGCATGCCGCGCCCGATGTCCTGCATGATGCCGTTCATCTTCTGTGCGCCATGGCTCATGCCAATGGCAAACACCAGGAACGGCACCAACACCGAATAGGGGTCCAGTTGATAATTCAGTAGCGGCAGCAGGCCGAGCTGCCAGACCACCGCCACCAATGAGCAGAACACCACCAGCAAGGTGCTGCGTATGCAGCGGGTGTACCAATACAGCACAACCGTGGTGATCAGGATCGCCACGGCGAAGAAGATCAGGATCTGCCGCAGGCCGGCGATCAGGTCACCGACTTTCTTGGCGAAACCGGTGATGCGAATGTCGATGCTGTCGCTCTGGTATTGACTGCGCAACGACTCCAGTTGTTGCGACAGCTGGGTATAGTCCAATGGCCGGCCATCGGGGGTCCGCTGCAACAGCGGCACCTGGATGATGCTCGAGGTCTGGTCGAGCGCCACCAACTGGCCGATTTCGTTGGACAGCTGCACATTGCGCCGTAATGCTGCAAGGCTCGCGGCGCCGCCATCGTAGTTATCCGGAATGACCGGCCCACCCTCCAGGCCCGCCTCGGTCACCGCCACCCAGCGCGTGGCCGGTGTCCAGAGCGATTTCATGTATGCACGGTCGACACCGGGCAGCAAGTAGATCTTGTCGCTCAACGCCTGCAGGGTCTTGAGGTAGGTGCTGTCGTAGATATCACCCCGCTTGTTGACCACCGCGATGCGCACTGCATTACCCAGCCCGCTCAGTTCCTTTTGGTGCTCAAGGTAGTTAGCGATATAGGGCTGATGGGTGGGGATCATTTTTTCGAAACTGGCATTGAGCTCGACATGACTGGATTGCCAACCCAGTACCAGCGTGGTCGCCAGGCACAGCAGCAACACCCACAAGCGATGGTTGAACAGGGCTCGCTCGAGCACCGAACCGGAACGCGGATCGAAGTCTTCGAACGCATTCGCAGGGGACTGGGAAAAATTACCAGGGGACGTCATAACCTCACTCCGAAGCGGCAGTGGCTGGCTGCGCAAGACGCTGCAGCCCGGTGAAACCGGCAACGATCAGGCTGCCATCGGCGGCCTCGATCACACTTGAAACAGGCATGCCCAAGGGGTTGCCCAGCGGCAGAAGCGCCGCCCCGGTCTGCTCGCTGTTGCGAAACAACGTGCCGCCCTGGTTGACCAGCAGCAGTCGGCCATCGGCCAGGCGGGTGGCGTCGTTGAAAGAGATGGGTACGGGTACCGACAGACGCTGGAAACTTTCGCCAGCGTCGTGGGAGATAAAGGCATTGCCCTTGAGACCTGCGACCACCAGCGCGCCATCCGCGCGATTCTGCAAGGTGAAGAAACTGCCTTCGTAGGGGCTGTCCAACTGGCTGAACGACGCCGCGTCGTCGTCCGAGCGCGCCAGGTAACCCTGCTCGCCAGCCAGGAACCAACGCGTGCCCTGACGACTGATGGCGTACAAGTGCAAGCCGTTCGGGTTGGCGACATGTCCCATCAGCGACTGCCAGGTGGCGCCACCATCGGTGGTCTGCAACGTCAAACCGTAGGCACCGACGATCAACCCGCGGCGCGCATCGACGAATTCCAGCGCCAGGAACGGTTTGTCTGGACCATCGGCGACAAGACGCTCGGCATTTTGTACCCGTACCTGGGCGGCATCCAGGTCGGCAGCCGTGGCCTGGTCCGCCCTGGCGGCGTCCAGCTCCAGCTTTGCCACGCGCGCACCGTCGAGCTGCAGCGTCCAGTGTTCACCACCATCCAGCGTCGCCAGCACCACACCCGCGTGGCCGACAGCCCAGCCCTTTTGCGCATCCACGAAGCGCACCGCCGTCAGGCTGACCGAAACCGGTACCGAAGCCTGATGCCAGCTTTGCCCATTGTCGTCGGAGAACAGCACCAGGCCGCGCTCGCCCACGGCCACCAGACGCGTGCCGGCACGCGCCAGGTCGATCAATACGCCATTCTGCGCAGCCGGTACCCGCATGGCCGGGGTATTGAGCGGTACGCCCACCGCAACCGGCCCGGCCAAGCACACGCTCGCGGCGAAGGGCAAATACAGGGCCAAGAGCAAAGCGCCCGCCTGACTGATTCTGTTCATAACCTACCTCGGACAAGCACTCGTACCCCAAGGACACGCCGACAGGCATGTCCTTGACTCTCAGCTCAGTTAACGCACGCCCCTCCCCGCCATCGCCGCTGGCGAGAACTCCGAGGCCTTGTAGCGATCAACCACGTGATACTGTTCCGGCAAGCCGGCGTAGAGGTTCTGGATAAACCACGCGCCGGAGGTCAGGTCATAAAAACCGGCAGACAGTTGCACCAGGCCTGGCAGGTCGGGCAATACGGAAGGCAGCGACCAGAGGGTCTTGGCCAGTTGACCGCTGGCATCCCAACGGTCACCGAGCAGGGCCTGCCAAGTGTCCTCGTCGAGGTAGTAACGGCCCTTGGGCAACTGGTGGCGCTTGCCGGCGGCCAGCGTCGATTCGACCACCCAGACGCGGTGTAGCTCCCAGCGCACGTAATCCGGGTTCAGATGATGCTTGCCTAGCAGGTCCTGCGGCTGCGCCGCGTTCTGCGCCTTGTTGGTGTTGTAGGGGACGTACATCTCCTGCTTGCCCACCAGTTTCCAGTCGAACCGATCCGTACGACCGCCCCATACGCTCAACTCGTCGAAGGACATGACCCCGGCAGTGGCCGGCGTCGGTGTATCGCAGCAGGCGTTGGGCAGCGTGCGCACCCGACGCTGGCCGCTCAGATAGACATGGGCCTGGGATTTATCGCCATTGATGTTCTCGCGCCCCAGGATCTGCTCGCCGGCACGAATCGCCGGGCCAAGATTGACAAAGCGCACCAACCAGTAGTCACCCGAGTAGTTTTCAGGACCGCCCTCCTCGAAGTAGTAGGGCATTTCCTGGGTCAACAGGCCGTCGCTCGTCATCACCTGGTTGCCGTCGGCCGTCATCAGATAGTGGCGAAAATGCGCTGCGACCGAGGTACCGCGCCAGTTCAGCAGGTGGTTCCAGATGGCTTCGGTACCGTTCTGGGGAATCGGAAACGGGATCCCGCCATAGGCACCGTCGGGGATCAGGCCGGCGCTGCTGTTGACCAGTTTGGCGCGGGTCGCATTCTTGAGCGTGTTGTCATAGACCCACTGCGGCGCGGCCGCCGTGCGCCGGGTCGGATAGACGTCGATGCGATAGGTCTGCGGGAAGCGCTTGAACAGCTCCTTGGTGCCGTCACTGAGCTTGTCGGCGTACTTGGTCAGGTTCTGGCTGGTGATGCTGTACAAGGGTTTGTCCGCGGCAAACGGATCACCACGCTTACCACCCGGGACGTAGCTCGGATCGACCTTGGTGTAGCCACCGTCCCAGGCCGGGATGCTGCCATCGGCATTGCCGGCTTTCTCGGCACCGAAGGGTGTCAGGGTCTTGCCCAGCGCGGCCGCTTGTTCAGCGCTGGCGGCCAAGGTCATCGGCGCGGCGGCGGCCAGCAGGGTTAAGCACAAGGCCTTTAGAGTGAACTGAATGGTCATGCGCAAATCCTCTTAGAACGTGGTCTTGACGGAGAAAGCCAGGTAATCCCGGTCCTTCAGCGACTGCTTGTAATTGAACTGGTTGGCGGCGTTGAGGCTGGTGTCCTCGGGACCGTAGAAGTGGGTGTAGGTCAGCCCCACGGTCACTTGGTCCAGGTAGGTGGCGGAGACGCCGATGTTCATGTCCCCTCCTCTGTCGGGGCCGAACCCGCTGATCACAGCCGACTTGCCCATGGGGAAATAGCTGATGCCCAGCGGCACGCTGATGTCCACGCCCGGGAAGAACTGGCGATAGGTGGGCGTGTACACCAACTTCAATCCCAGGCCGTCATCGGTGGCGTCAGGGTCCAGGGCGGCGCGGTTCCTGGTCACGGCAAGCAGGCGGTTCCAGGCGACTTCCCCTAACAGGCTGGCTTCATTGGCGACGAAGGAAGGCCCCAGCGATGCCAGGACGTTGAGGTTGACGTGAGCCGTACGGCCGACGGCATAGAGGGCGTCATCGTTGTTGTCCGCCTCGACGCCCGGCAGGACGGTCTGGGCGTTGGACACCAGCGGCATGTTCCAGCGTATCGATGCCTCGCCGGCAAAGCTGTACTCGTACACGGAGGTCGCGAAACTGGCGCCCAGGACACGGATATCTTCCGGGTAGACCCAGGAATATTCGCCGACTTGCCCGGTACTGAAGTTCGGCCCGGTGGCATTCGGTTTCAAATACAACTTGGGGGTTTTCTCGTGATACTGCAGCGCGTACAGGCCATAATCCATCGTCCCGGTGTTGTACTTGAGCTGCAGGCCGCCCTGGCCGGAACTCCTGGCTTTCTTGTCCTTGCCATGGAAAAACGCGGCCGGGCTGTTGGCATTACCGCCAAGAAAATCCGGAAACGGCCCGCCAGTGATCAGCCGTTCACTGCCGTCGCCGATGGTATCGTCGTTGGAGAAGTAGCTGCCGGCGCCCGGCAAGCGAGTGGCTTCCCACTCCAACTGGTAGAAGGCACCCAATGACACATCATCGGTCAGTTGGTAGGCGGTCGAGAGCTGGTTGACCGGCCGGGTGATTTCCTTGAATTGGGTGTTGGGCACCGATTGCGCCTTGACCACGTCCACCGGCGCCATGGCCCCGGCAATGCCGTTGCCGCCGAAGAACAGGCTCTCGCCCCAGATCAGGCCATGGCGCCCCGCGCGAACCGACAAGGTACGGTCGGCCAGCTCACCGTTCCAGTAGACAAAGGCATCCAGCAGTTCACCGTCACCGCCGTGCAGCTGGCGGGTGTCGCTGGTGAATTCGTCGAAGCCCACCGAACGCTGGTTGGCACTGGCCGCATCGTTGTTGTCGTTACGGTCCTGGTAGACGGTGTCGTACCAGGCCGCACCGCTCAGACGGGCCCCGAAGTTGTGAAAACCGATGTCCAGTTCGGAAAGAATATCCAGGCGATTGGAGATCAGCCCCTTGCCGAAGTTGTGATCGCCATCATTCTGGTTCAACGCCGTCTGGCCCTCGCTGAGTTTGCTGCTGGGGTCCTTCAGGCGCCAGGCGGCGCTGTACTTCAGCGTGTTGTCCCAGCGCAAGCTGAGATCGGGATTGCCGGTATCGATCTGAAAAGCCTGGGCAGCCGAGGCGCCAAACCCCAGGCTAGCCGCAAGGGTCAGGGTGAAGGGGACGCGCCGCGACGCAGCAATCTTGCGAGTAGCCATCGAAATAACCCTCTTTATTGTTGTTGTATGTCAGCTCTTCTGGTGAAACGGCGCCCACAGTCCAACCGGGTCAAGCCTGTACAGGCATGAAGCATCCATGGGAGAGCGCATTCAGTTTTTGCCGGTGCCTCAGATGGGCGCCGCCGTGACGTCGAGCATCCGCCTGACGAGGCCGATCCGGTCGAAGCTGCTGTCGTAGGCCATTTCCTTGTCACCGGCCAGCACCGAGCTGTCGCTGATGAATTTGCAGCGCTCATAACGGCGCGCCATAAAGCGTTCGGGCAGCTGTACGACGCTGCCGCCGGCGACCAACTCTTCGCCAAGCACGACGGCATCCTCAATGGCCATGCCGGCGGCTCCCTGGAAGGTGGCCAGATGATCGATTCCGGCGGCGCGTGGAAAGTTGTAGCGCCACACCGCCTGGCCGGTGAAACGCGGCGAGTACTGCTCGCCGAACAGCAAGCCGCGCATGTGGGAGTACAGCCCATCGGCGCCTACGACCAGGTCGTAGCGACCACGACGGGTATCGGTGAATAGCACATCAACGCCCTCGCCCACCTGCTCCAGCGATTCGACGCTCAGGCCCAGACGAACCGAGACACCAAGGGCAGCCACGGTTTCGCTGAGGACTTGATGCAGGGCCAGGCGCGAGATGCCGACGTTGGCTGGATACTCGGGGCCCGCCAGACGCTGACCGGGGATTCGCGCCAGCCGTTCACCGGCGGTGGTATTGATGGTCACATCCTCGAACGCGCAGGCGGCATCCAGGTAGCCGTCCAGAACACCTGACTTGGCCATCTCACGGAAGACGTTACTCTGCTGGATGATGCCAACGCCGTAGACTGTCCACTGCGTCTTGAGCTCGACAAGATCGACTTCGATGCCCTGGCGACGTAGAGCGATGGCGGCGCATAGACCACCGATACCACCACCGACGATAAGCACCTTTTTCACTGCGTTCATGCTCGTCTCACTCTTATTCTTGTTATTCACGCAAGCGCTCCGCCGGAGCGATCCCAGGCTGCGCTGCCGGCTGTTTCTGCACGCATTCGCTACCGCGTTGTGTTCACTTTCTCGGCAAAGCAGGCGTTTGACCAATCGCATGTAGGGATACGATGTATCAGCTACCGCGATACGTTAGCTAAGGTGCCCACGCCTCCAATTGACCGGCTTCGAGCACCAGCCAATCGGCCTCTGCATGCCACTGCAGCGCACTCAGGCTTTCCCCCAGGCACGGCCCGTAGACACACAGGCCACTGTCCGGAAGGAAGCGGGCACCATGGGCGTAACAGACGATCTGGCGGCCATCGACGCTGAGAAAACGATCCTTGCGATACTCCAGCCGCACCTCCAGGTGCGGGCACCTGTTGCGATAAACCCGCACCTCGCCGCCATGGCGCAGGGCGAACACACTGTCCTTCCCCGTGCCCAGGGGATCGAACCCGCGTGCGTGCCCTTCGACCAATTCATCCAGGCGACAGAGAACATGAACATCGTGACTCATGGACGACATCCGCACTCAGGCCTGCTTGGGCGGCGGGCCGCCCGGGAACCATTTTTCCCGGGAAGTGAACAGGAACAGCTGCGAGTTATCCGCCGACAACGGCGCCTGGCGCGCTTGCCAGGCGTCATCGTGCTTGTCCATGTCTGCGTCGTATTCGATGTGGCAGCCCAACGGACTGTTGAAGTACCAGAACCAGTTGGAGCCAAAGAAGTGCCGCCCCGGCCCCCAGAAGCTGGTCCAGCCTTGCTGCTCGAAGCGACGCCCGGCCAACAGCACTTCCGTGCCGCTGCCCATGTGAAAGGTGAAGTGCTCGCAACCCTTCATGTGCGGTGGCGTCTGGATCATGAACAGGCAGTGATGGTCATCGGAACCGGCCGGGCGCATGAACGGACCGGCACCGACAAAGGTGTCGGTGGTCACGAAGCCCAGGCGCTTGTAAAAAGCTTCGGCCTTGGCCGCATCCGGCACGAAGTACACCACGTGGGACAGCGTCCGCGGCAAGGCTTGCATATCGGGGTGGATGCCCGGCTGGTTGACCGGTCGCTGGGGGGCATGACCCGGTGCATTGGTCAGGTCGGCTGGTGCGCTGTAGGGACGCCGCACACTGATCTGGAACCCAATGGCAAAACCCATATCGTCCACGCTGTGCACGGAGCCATCGGCACCGCGGGTCACCAGGCGGTCGTGCCCCAACTCATCGGCAATGGCCTCGAGATCAGCCACGTTTGCCACGCCATAAACGGTTTCGCGAATCGAGGGGGCTGGCCCGATGGCCGCCGGCAGACGGGCGTCGTCAGCACGACGGATGATCACCGCCGTACCGTCGAGCGCTTCAAAACGTCCGCCCTCGCTGTCGACATCGACAGGGCGCAGGCCGTAGTCACGCAGGCAATGGGTACAGGCTTGAATGTCGTCGACGCCAAAAATCAAGGCATCAAGGCCAATGATGTTCATTGAGTTACCACTCCATTGTAATTATTCAGCGCAGGCCGGCACCCCGCTTACGGGAACCGTGCCAGGCGCAGCGCTGCCGAGGCTGGTCTTGGAGTCGATCAAGCGTCACGCCAACCGACTGTGGGCCGATACTGAAGGGATACAAACCCACTGACTAATCGCTTGTCGGGATGCGACCTATCGGCAAATGCGATACCTGGCTGCGCAGCGCAAAGGGTCTGGAAAATCGAACAGGCATCGTTCGATTCACCCACGCTCGGGACTTGACGTCTCGATAGGAAGGCCGGAAGGTATTTGCAGAATAAATACAAGAATCGAGACCGCCATGCGCTTTAACCACCTGGATCTCAATCTCCTGGTGGCGCTGGATGTGCTACTGGAAGAGCAGAACATCACCCGCGCCGCCGAACGCCTGCACATGACCCAATCCGCCACCAGCGGCGTACTGGGCAGGCTGCGCCTCTACTTCGAAGACGAACTGCTGACGCAGGTCGGGCGCAAGATGCAGCCCACGCCCTACGCCCGCGAACTGGCGGCACCCGTGCGCCAGGTGTTGCTGACGATCCAGTCCTCGATCACCGCCAAACCGGTGTTCGACCCCGCCACTAGCAAGCGTCATTTTCGCCTGATCACTTCGGACTATCTGATCAGCGTCCTGTTTGCCCAGGTGATCCAGAAGATCTCCCTGGGAGCCCCGCACATCACCTTCGAACTGCTGGGCCCCGGCGACACGTCCAACGAAATGCTGATGCGCGGCGAGGCCGACATGATGATCGTGCCTGAGCACTACCTCATCGAAGGCCATCCATCGCAGCTACTATTCGAAGAAGAGCACGTTTGCGTGGTGTGGGACGGCAACACCCAAGTGGGCGACAGCATCACCCTCGATCAATACATCGAGATGGGCCATGTCTCCGTGATTTTTGGCCGCAACCGGCAGTTGAGCGTCGAAGAATGGTTGATGAGCCAGTACGGTTTCACCCGTCGCATGGAAGTGGTGACCCACGACTTCAACACCCTCCCGCAATTGATCGTCGGCACTCAACGCGTCGCCACCATGCTCCAGCGCATGGCCAGGCTCTACGCCAACTACCTGCCGCTGCGCATCCTGCAACCACCGGTGAAAATCCCGGTGATGCGAGAGTTCATGCTCTGGCACCGGACCATGGAGGGGGATCCGATGCATCGTTGGCTGCGGGCGAAAATCAGTCAGCTCATCAACGAGCTGGAGCAGTAGTTGCTGCCGTAGCCTGGAGGCGAATCAGGTACGGAAGTGCCCGACGGCCGCCTTGAGCTCGCCGCCAACCCGCTGCAAGTCAGTCGTTGAAACTTGCAGTTGCAGGCTTTCCCTGGCGCTATCCTCCGCCACTTCGCGCACCCGCGTCATGCTCTGGCTGACTTGCTCGGCCACCACGCTCTGCTGCTCAGCGGCCGCGGCGATCTGCTGGTTCATCTGCTCGATGCGGGACACCGCCCGGGTGATTCGAGCCAGCGCCTGGGAAGCTTGCGCGGCAAGCACCACCGTTTCATCGCTTAGCGCATGACTGCCTTGCAAGCGCTCGGCGGCCTGTTGGGCCACACCGCTCAAACGAACGATCAACCCTTCGATTTCCGTGGTCGAACGCTGAGTACGCCGTGCCAGGCCACGCACTTCATCGGCAACCACCGCGAAGCCACGACCCTGCTCGCCCGCCCGCGCGGCCTCGATGGCGGCATTGAGCGCCAGCAGGTTGGTCTGCTCGGCCACCGCCTTGATGACATCAAGCACGCCGCCAATCGCCCCGCTCTCCACCAGCAAGTTGCGCATGGCTTGCGCGCAGCCACTCATTTCCCTGGCCAGATGGTCGATCTTGCCACCCGCCTGGCGCACCAACTCATCGCCCTCGCGCGCTTGTTGATCGGCATGCGCCACCGCTTCGCTGGCCTCACCCGCGTTGCGGGCGACCTCCTGCGCCGTGGCGGCCATCTGTTGCATCGCGGTGGCGGCCAACTCGGTTTCCTGGCGTTGGTGTTCGACACCGCGACTGTTGCTCAGGGTCACTTCAGCCAGGCTGCCGGCCATGCCGTTGAGCGAGCCGACACCAAGGTCGATGCGCCCGACCAATCCACGCAGGCTGCCCAGCATGCTGCCCACGGTGCCCAACAGTTGGCCCAGCTCATCTCGACGATCACTGTCTGACGGCGGATCACTCAAGTCCCCCGCAGCCACGCGTTGGACCAACTGCACGGCCTGGCGCAGTGGCTGCACAATCAACTGGCGAATCAGCAGACTGGCACCAATGCCCAATGCCAGTGCCAAAACAGTGATCAACCCCAAGTGGCGATCGGCATCGCGGTTATCGTCCAGCACCGCCTGCCTTTGCTGTTCGTCGGCCTCGGCCAGCGACCTGCTCACCTGGTCGGTCTGCGCGTTCATCGCCGCACTGCTTTGCGCGCTTTGCTTGCGGCTGTCGACGAACTCGACGAAGGCCATGCGATAGTCGCCCAAGGCCCTGCTCGCCTCCTGCAGCGACTCACTTTGCTGCTCGCCAAGATCCAGCACCTGCATGGCGGCGAGCAGGTCACTCATGCTCATTTCCCAGTCGCTGCGGTAACGCTCCTCGCCATCGAGCGAGTAGTACAGCTCGCTGTCACGCAGCTTGGCGAGCTTGTCCCGCAATGCGACCGTCTGTTCGAGCAATACCATCTGCTCGCTGCTCGGTGGCGCCCCCTGCCCTAACCGAGTGTTAAGCGCATCCAGTTGGTCGAGAAACAGCAGGGTAAAACTGTCACCAGC
The DNA here is from genome assembly GCF_900111955.1 of Pseudomonas sp. NFIX10. Lineage (NCBI taxonomy): Bacteria > Pseudomonadati > Pseudomonadota > Gammaproteobacteria > Pseudomonadales > Pseudomonadaceae > Pseudomonas > Pseudomonas sp. NFIX10. Next base: position 89,187 of record NZ_FOKH01000023.1, read on the forward strand.
GGTCTGCGCCAGTGCCTGCATGCGCAATCGCGCTTCGCGAGCCCGGCGCAACGAATCGGCATAGCCGAGGAACTGCTCCAGATAGGCGCTGACGGCCGTGCGTACGCTGGCGCGCGCTGCGCTGTTGGCCGGATCATCATCAAGTTGTTGATTCAGTTTGCCGATTGTCTCGCGGACCTGGGCCAGGCGCTGCGGAGCGAGATCCAGGGCAAATGCCTTCTCGGCGATACGCGCACGCAGGATCAGTGCCTGGATCGATGACTCCTGACGCGATTGCTCACCGCGCTGCTGCAGCACACCCAGGGAACGAAAAGCCGTGAGCGCTACCCCCAGAGTCACCAGCAGCACCAGGCCGAACCCCAGCGACAGCTTGGCCCCCACCGACAGATTCGCGAGCATGCGATTCAGTACGAGCATGCCCGACTCCTCGCACGGTCGTGGAAAAACAGCCTGCCCTTGGCGCCCGGGCTGATCGTTGTGCCGCAATGGGACTCACTCATCTGCCAATACCTTATTCTTGTTGTTTTGTACGCCCGAGGCTTCAACCAACGGCGCGGTGCAGCGGCAACTCTAGTGAGTCGTCCCCCAATGACACCAATCGCATTCTGCGTTATGAGCAATCGCAAAGTACGATGATAGGTATCCGGATTCGCGGCTTGATCGGAGAGGAAAACCTCCTGGGTCGACGGCGCACATACGCTCTATCTCCGTTCGCAATACCTCCCATCCAGACTCGCGATTGGCCAAACAATGGTCCTCCCCTTAGCCTGCTTCGAACCGCCAGGGCTGGCGATCTCCGCTCGGACCTGGCCGCCTGCCTTTGCTTGCACAAGGACAATCACCATCATGTTTCGCTACTTCCCGACCAACTACGTGTGGAATCTTTCCGTCGACCTGGCCATTGAAATGGGCGCCCGCATCGGCGAAATCGAGGAAATGTGCGCGCCGCTGCAAGAGGCCGCCAAGCAACCGGACGCCGCCGGCAGCAAAGCCTTTCGTGAGACCTGGGCGAACATGGCCGACAAGCTGTGCGGCCTGGCAGAAGAAGACGAAGGCAAGGGCCGAATGTTGTCTGCCGGTGAAAAATACAACCGCGCCGCCACCTACTACCTGAGCTGCGAACGCCTGCAGGCCCATGGTGCCCCTGGCCGTACGCAGCTGTACCAACGCTTTCTGCACACCTTCCAACGCGGCATCGAGCTGGCACGAGAGAACTGCGAGCGTGTTGAAATCCCTTACGAAGGCAAACACATATCCGGTCTGCTGGTCCGTGCCGAAGGCGTCAGCGGCCCAGCGCCGATTCTGGTGCAGGTCAATGGACTGGATTCCACCAAAGAAATGAAATACCGCGTCGGCCTGCCCGCCTGGCTGGCCAAACGTGGCGTGTCGTCATTGATCATCGACCAGCCCGGCACGGGCGAGGCGCTGCGCCTGCATCACCTGACGGCGCGTTTTGACAGCGAGCACTGGGCCAGTCGTGTGGTAGATTGGCTGGAGACCCGCGACGATGTCGACGCCAAACGCATTGGCCTGGAAGGTGTGTCGCTTGGCGGCTACTACTGTCCGCGCGCGGTCGCCTTCGAGCCGCGCTTCGCGTGCGGTGTGGTGTGGGGCGCCAACCACGACTGGCGCGATGTACAGAAACGCCGCGTGGAGAAAGAAGGCAGCTTCCCGGTGCCGCATTACTGGTCGCACGTGGCTTGGGTCTGGGGCGCCAAGGACACGGACGAGTTCATGGCCATTGCCGAGAATGTCCATCTGGACGGTATTCTGGAGCGCATCAAGGTGCCTTTCCTGGTCACCCACGGTGAAAAGGATTCGCAGATTCCACTGAAATGGGCACACCGCACCTACGAGCAGTTGGTCAACAGTCCGAAGCGCGAGCTGAAAGTCTTCACCGAACGTGAGGGTGGCGTGCAGCATTCGAGTTTCGACAACAGTATCAATGCCGGCCAGTACATCGCCGACTGGGTGGCTGAAGTGCTCGGCGGTCGCACTGCATGACAGGGGTGAAATCCAGGCTCCGGTACGCGGCCAGGGCTTGAACCTTCGGGGCGACGGCACGATTGGGCGATGGGTGTCTACTCACCCACCCCCAAGCATCTGCCACAACGACGCCCCCACCCCGGTAATGCTCTCCCCGGCAATCAACCCCGCCGCCGCGGTAATGGCGAAGCGTTCCGTGAGGCTCGGCCAGCGACAGCTCACCAGCCACGTCAGCACCGCACCGAGCGCCATCATCAGGGACACCGAGGCCGGCAGGACGAAGGCCAGGCCCAGGGCCGCCGTGCTTGGCAGGTAGCGCGCCCGATGCACCGGCAGCAGGCTGTCGAGGATCCCCAACGACAAACCCACCAAACCGCCGATGAAAATCGCCCAGCGAATGCTCGCTGACAATGAGTCCAGGCCCAGGGTCAGGGTTTGCGCCACGGCCTTCCAGGTGGCGACCGCCGGGGCCGGCCACTCTTCGGTGAGCAGCATGGTTTGCGGGTCCGGGATCAGGGCCAGATAGGCCAGCACGCCGACGATGCTACCGATGAAAATGCCCAGGGTCTGGGCGATCAATTGCTTGCGCGGCGTGGCGCCAATCGCCCGGCCGACCTTGAAGTCGTTCATCAAGTCGGTGCACTGCCCGGCCGAACCACCGGCGGTGTTGGCGCTCATCAGGTTGATCGGCACCTGGCCCGGGGCGACGATGCCGAAACTCAGTTGGGACAATTGCCCGATGGCCCCGATCGGCGGAATGCCCGTGGCACCGACCACCCGGGCGGCCACCGCCGCCAGGCAGATCGCCAGGGGAATGGTCAACAAGGCCATCCACGGGTTGATACAGAATAACAACACCTGCAGGCTGACCACCAGGATGATCGACAGTGCGAAACCGGCGGCAGGCCCAGGCTTGGGTATCGTCCAGATCGCCCCGCCGCCCGCCTTGGTGGACCGGTGCAGTGCCCACAAGCGAATCACCAGTGAGGCCAGGGTCGAACAGACCATCAGGCTCACCCCCGGCCAGAGCAACCACTCCACCAGCGCCGCGAACTGCGGGCCGCTGCTGCCGTGCGGCAACGGCACCAGGCCCTGTGCCAACAGCCACGGCGCCAACCCGCCCCACGCCAGCACAGCACCGAGCAGCAGGGTCAGGCCCACGCGAATACCGATGATCCCGCCGAACCCCACCAACAGCAGCGAAGGATCAGCGGTAAAGGTCAGGCGCTCCAGTTGAGCGCTCGGAGACCAGCGCGGGATGGCCCACATGAAGGTGTCGACCGCCTTGACCAGCCCGGACAGCAGCGCGGCGCTGAGCAGCACCTTCAAGCGCGTCGCGGCTTCGTGGCCGTGGTTGTAGATATGCAGCAGCGTTTCCAGGGTGGCCATGCCTTCGGGAAATTTCAGTGCCTTGTCATTGAGCAATGAGGGTCGCAGGTACCAGGCGATCCAGATCCCCAGGAAACTCACCGAAAAGACCCAGGCCACCATGGGAATGGCATCCAACTGCTGGCCGGTCAGCAAGGTGTAGGCCGGGATGGGCGCGACCAGCCCACCGGAAATGATCGACGCCGCGGCAGAAGCCACCGTCTGGTTGATGTTGCTTTCGTGCAGCGTCCAGGGCAGTCGCCCCACTGATCGACTGGCCAGGCCTTGCCAGATGCCATAGCCGATCAGCAAGGCAATGATCGACATGTTGAACGACCAACCGATCTTCAACCCGGCGTAGACATTGGAAGGTGTCAGCAGGATACCGAGGACGATCCCCGTACTGACCGCCCGCGGGCTGAGCTCGCGTTCGACTGTGGCGTTCAAGGGGATAGTGGATGAGGTTGGGTGCATGCGAAGTCCTTATCGGCACTGGCGCAGCCGCCAGATCAGACTGCCCTCCTGTGGGAGCGAGCTTGCTCGCGATGACGGTGGATCAGTGACAGGGATAGAGACTGACACTCCGCTATCGCGAGCAAGCTCGCTCCCACAGGGTCATGTAAAGCGGCCACTCAATAACTGAACGCAGTATTGGCGCAAGGTTCACATGCCGGAGGGAAACCCTGTCGACGCGATTATTTTTTGACAAAGCATTGGCAGCCTGGAAGCCCCAGGCTCCCCTGCCGTAAAGCCATGTCCAACGCTCAGGGATTCCACTGGAATCGATAGATCTCTCGATAACCATTGCTTGGGTCGTACAGCAGCTTCGTCCCGCCGTCCAAGGTGATATTGTCGGCATTGACCAAGTGAACCGGTGCCACGAAGCCACTCACCGGCTGGCCTGCCATCAGCCGGTTCAATTCATCGATCACTTGCCAGCCATGCACATTGAGCGGCTCGGCCACGGTGACGGTCTGGTAGTTTTTTTCCTGTATGCGCAAGAACGCCGAAGCGCTACCGTCACCGGCAGACAACAGACTGATGCCGTCGCGGGGTATCGCGGCGCTGGCCAAGGTGGCAACCGCATAGTCGAAATAGATATCGTTGATGGCCAGTGTGTGGGTCCAACGCTTGCCATGGCGCTGAAGCAGTTCCGTGGTGATCGCCGGCATCTTCTCGCGACTTTCGGAGATCGCGACATCGCGCACCTCCAGCAACGAGCACTCCCGACAGGCCCGAATGACACGCTCCATGGCCTTGGCTTTCGCCATGGCGATGCTGTACCTGGAGTCGGTCAGGATCACCACCCCGGCCTTTCCGTTCGATTGCGCCACCGCCGCCATGGCCGTGATGCGAGCCACTTCCAGCGGGTCGGTCGTGACGTTCATGGCCATCGGCGTGCCAACGATCGGCCCGGGGCGCTCCCCGGCGTGCCAGCCCACCACCGGCACGCCCTTGTCGGCGAAGACGGCCAGCGCTGCCTTGTTTTCAAGGGCATCGGCGCCACACAGAATGAGCCCATCGGGGTTCGCCGCCAGGGCATCGGCAAAGGCCTTTGCACGCCCGGCCGCGGATCCAGCGCCATCGAATACCCTCAGCGTCCAGCCCATGGCCTTGGCGGCCTCGCGAGCGCCCTGGGCGACGCCGACAATGCCGCCGTTGCGCATATCTTCTGCGACGATGGCGATGCTCTTGCCACGCTGGGCGGGCGGGCCGGATTCAGGGCCACTCCAGGGAACGGCGCCGAGGGTGGCCTTGGCCACCATTTCCTGCGCTTGAGGCACCGTCACCGTAGTGTCCGTCGCGGCTGGCAGGTCCTGGCCATACCCAGGCGTTGCCGTGAAAAGACAGAACATCGTCGTTGAAACTATCCGGAGCAACCGAGACCTGGTCAAACAGGTTCGATCACCGCGTGAGATGCCGGGTCTGGAGCCGATGGCGCGATCATAATGTGACATGGCGTCTCTTTTTATGGATGCAGCGTTTACGTTCGGTGCCCGCAAGGATAGTCGGCTCTGCTGTCATCGACCCGAAAGGGAAATAGCAAGTTTGTAACATCCTACCTGTCCCGGCCCTCTGATCAGTTCTGGAGCGCTGGAGGCCCACCCTTGGCGCGCCCGGCCCGGCCGGATCTGGACAAGCAATCGTCCTCGACATCCATTGTTCGATGCACCTCGAAGTGAGGAACCCGTCGAGCCCATAGTCTGCGAGCCACCCTGGAGGAGATGGCGATGACACACACCCGCTTTTTTGGAAAAACCGTACTGGCCTGCACGTTCATCCTGGCGATGATCGGTTGGGGAATCGGCTTCTATGGCCCGCCGATTTATATGCAGGCGGTCATTGAGCGCACGGGTTGGCCAATCGCCCAGGTCTCGGCCGCCGTGACCTTGCACTTTCTCAGCGGCACGATTGTCATCGCCAACCTGCCACGACTTTATGCACGCTTCGGCATCCCCGCCATTACCTTGCTTGGCAGCATCGTCCTGGGCATTGGCGTGAACCTCTGGGCTCAGGCCAACCAGCCCTGGGTGCTGTATGCCGGTGCCGTCTGCTCGGGTATCGGCTGGGTGACATTGGGGGCCGCGGCCGTCAACACCCTCATCGCGCCGTGGTACGTCAAGGAAAGACCCAAGGCCTTGGGCAAAGCCTATAACGGCGCCAGCCTGGGAGGCGTAATCTTTTCGCCGCTGTGGGTGTGGCTGATCGAGCGTTTCGGCTTTGCCCCGGCGGCGGCGCTGATCAGCGTCATCGCTGTGCTGGTCATAGGCGCTTTCGCCTTCCTGGTTTTCAACAAGAATCCACGGAGCCTGGGACAACATCCCGACAATGCAGCCCCGCCGGCTCCCGTGCCGGTCAGCGCCAGCGCCGTGCCGTGGACTGTCATGCAGACGCTCAGGTCGGCCAGTTTCCGCACCCTGGCAACCGGCATGTCCTTGGGGCTGTTCGCCCAGATCGGCTTGATCGCGCACCTGTACTCGATCCTGGTGGGACGCATGGGGGCGCATGACGCCTCATTCGCCATGGGTCTGGCCACCGCCAGTGCGATAGGCGGGCGATACGTCGCTGCACGCCTGATGACCCAGGGTATGAATCGCCGACAGCTGGCTTGCCTCGGTTATACCGTCCAGATGCTGGGCACGCTGATGCTTATGGGCCTGGACCTTCACCCGACAGTGGCCTGGATAGCCGTGGTGCTGATCGGTTCGGGCATTGGCAATGCCACCTCCTTGCCGCCGCTGATAGCACAGGCCGAGTTCAGCCGTGAACACACCGCCAGGGTGGTCGCCCTGATGGTTGCGATCAGCCAGGCCACCTACGCCTTCGCCCCGGCCTTTTTTGGCCTGTTGCGCGCCGCCTTCACCGATCCGAATCACGCCATCGCCGCTGTCGTGACAGCGGCAGTCATCGTGCAGGCTCTGGCCATTTTGTCGTTCTCTCGGGGCGTCCCCGCTCGCCCCTTCAAGAAAAGCGTTTTCTGACCTTCACTTGGCCAGTCAATGCGTTGATCGGGCGGCAAACTGACCGCCCGTTTCACCATCAGCGCTGCGCCAACCGCTAAGAACGAAGCGCATCAACCTTGCGCCCAAATCGACTCATTTTGTTGTACAGCCCGCCACGCGACACATTCAAAACGAACACGTGCCGGGACCCGGACTAACGTGCCGTCTCCGACTGCGTCAATGTCAAAGGCTTCAGGGAAAACACTTGGTCATCCGTCAGTTTTTGCACATCGACACGATGGGGGAAAATATTTTTTTCCACGAATAAGTCATCGACTTGCTGCAGCGCCTGAACATCCTGTGGTTCGAGCGGCAACAGCGCCTCATCCCCCCAACTGCGTAGTCGTTGCGAGACTTCCAGGGGAATATCGTTGACCTTGGCAAAGACCCGTGCGTACTCGTCAGGATTTTGCCGAGCCCATTCGAAGGCCTTGGCAAAGCGTTGCAATACGTCGCTAAGTGCCTTGCGCTTGAGAGGATCGGCCAGGACGTCATCGGAGGCGGTGATAAAGGTCAGGCCGGTATTGATGCCCTCGCCGCTGATCAGCACGCGCGCGCCCTGCTGCTCGGCAAACGCCTGATAAATCCCGAAGGTGGCCCAGGCTTCGATCTTGCCGGCGTTGAATGCGGACAAGGCATCGGTCGGCAGGACAAATCCGACATTGACCTCCTTGTCCTCGACACCGGCATTGGCCAGTGCCCGAATCAACAGGTATTGGGAAATGCTGCCGCGAGCCGAAGACACCACGACGTTGCGGCCTTTCAAGTCGGCAACGGTGCGGATCTGCGAATCAGCTGGAACCAGGATCGCAATGCCCCTGGATTGACTACGTCGTACCGCGACAATGCGCAGTGGCGTGCCACCGGTCGCGGCGGCGAGCACCGGCGTATCGCCAGCCGGCGCCAAATCGACGGCACCAGCGCGCAAGGCTTCGAACAAGGGCGCGGCCCCCTGGAAGTTCGCCCATTCAATTGTGTAGTCGATCCCTTCCAATGCATGTGCCGCCTCGACCACCGTGCGCAAGCCTTTGGCTTGATCGCCCAGAATCAACTTGACGCCGGACAAGTCTGACTTGGCAGCAGATGGCGATTGGGACTCGACCGTGTCACCGCAGCCGCTGAGTAGCAACGCGACGCAGGACAACAACACCAGCGTGGATTTGCGAACGTGTATCGGCATGACAGCACATCCCTGTATCAATGAATTGAAAGCAGCGTCAACCATGGGCAAAACGCCGGACAGTGCTGTTCGTGAGCGGACGTTCAGCCACGGCAACGGTCTCCACCTCAACCCCCAACAACCCCAGCAAGCGCGCACGGATCGCTTGGAAACCCTCCTGCCCGGTATCCCTGGCCCGCGGCAGATCGATCGACAATTGCTCGGCGATCTTGCCATTGGCCAACACGATCACCCGATCGGCCAGCAGAATGGCTTCATCCACGTCATGGGTGACCAGCAATACCGCCGGGGTGTGCTTGCGCCACAACTCGATGATCAGCCGATGCATGCGAATCCGGGTCAGTGCATCGAGCGCGGCGAAGGGTTCGTCGAGCAGCAACAGCTTGGGTTCGCGCACCAGGCCACGGGCCAGCGCCACGCGTTGCGCTTCCCCGCCGGAGAGCGTCGCCGGATAGGCCTCCAGACGATGGGCCAAGCCGACCTCCGTCAGCGCTTGCACCGCTCGCGCCTTGGCGTCCGGGGTGTGCAGGCCGAGAACCACATTCTTCCAGGCGCGCTTCCACGGCATCAACCGCGGCTCCTGAAACACCGCGGCCCGTGCCTTGGGCACCCGCAACTGACCGCTGTCGATACTGTCCAGGCCGGCCAGGCTGCGCAGCAAGGTGGTCTTGCCCGAACCGCTGGCCCCGAGCAGCGCGACGAATTCGCCCGGTGCGATGTCCAGGTCCAAGCCATCGATGACCCGTTGCTGGCCGAATTGGCGCACCACATTACGCAGTTGTACCGGTGCTTCTGGCTGCAGGTTTTTTGCCGCGATAGTCGACATGTCAGTTCCTCACAAAAGATGGGCGCCAGGCCAGGGCAAAACGCTCGAGCGTGCGGATCAGGCCGTCGATCAACAAGCCGAGGACGCTGTAGATAAGCAGGCAGATCACGATCACGTCGGTGCGCATGAAATCCCGCGCATCACTGGCCAGAAAACCGATGCCGGCGGTGGTGTTGATCTGTTCGACGAACACCAGGGCCAGCCAGGAAATCCCCAGGGAATAGCGCAAGCCGACAAAAAACGAAGGCAAGGAACCTGGCAAGATCACATGCCAGATCAACTCACGACGATTCAGGCCCAGGGTGTTGGCGGCCTCGATCAGTTTGGGGTCGATGTTGCGAATCCCGGCGAACAGGTTCAGGTACACCGGGAAGGTCGTACCGGTGACGATCAGCGCGATCTTGGTGAACTCGCCGATGCCGAACCAGAGGATGAACAACGGCACCAGCGCCAGGGAAGGAATGGTGCGCAGCATCTGCATCGGCGAGTCGAGGATGACCTCACCGCGCTTGGACAAACCAGTGATCAGCGCCGCAATGACGCCGACGCTGACCCCGATGCTCAACCCCAGCAACGCGCGCTGCAGCGACACCAGCAAATGCTTGCCCAGCTCCCCTGACACAATCATCGCCCAGAGGGTGCCGCCTATTTGCGAGGGTGCGGCGATAATCCGTTGAGGGATCAGGCCGAGCTGCGACGCCAGTTCCCACAAGAGCAGCAACGCGACCGGACTGAGCAGGCGCAGGAGGACTTCCGGGGTTCGCCAGGTGTGTAGCCAGCCGGGAATCAGCTTCCATGCCCCCCGGCTTTCAACAGCCTTGCTGACAGAAAACGAGCTACTCGTGCGCTGTGTATCGAAGGTCTTTTCGGTCATCAGGCTTCCTTCCTCATCAAGAATACGGCTTCGAATTCATGCTATTCGCATAAAAAACGTCAGTGAAATTCTTTTTGGGAATAACCTAATATGATTAAAAATCAGATATAAAATAATCCAGATAAATTATTTGCATAATAAAATCCCGCACCCCACGTCCTGCGGCGGATGCGTCCCTGACGCACCTTAAAATGCACATTGCTGATATTTAAGATTTTATATGATTCATTTAATTAATAATTAACTTAGAACAAAACGGCATTTCACAGCCTTGCCCGCTGCGCCTACTTTCGACGTCACAGACCGACCCCCTGCCCGGTGGAGGCTTTGAAATCACGCCTATCCAAAGACAAGGAACCCAGCATGAGCATCGAATTCATCGGTTACATCGGCGGCCACCAATCCTCGGAAACCCAGCCACGCAGCGGCCCGGTGTTGCAGCCTGAATATGTGGAGACCGTCGCCCGCGCCCATGAGGAAGCCGGTTTCGACCGCGCCCTGGTCGCGTTCCACTCCAACAGTCCGGACAGCACGCTGATTGCTTCCCATGCCGCCAGCGTGACGAAAAAGCTGAAGTTCCTGATTGCCCATCGACCGGGATTCGTCGCACCGACCCTGGCCGCACGACAGTTCGCCACCCTCGATGTGTTCAATGGTGGGCGCACCGCCGTGCACATCATCACCGGCGGCGATGATCGCGAATTGCGCGCCGATGGAAGCTACATCGGCAAAGACGAGCGCTACGCCCGTACCGATGAATACCTTGATGTGCTGCGTCAGGAATGGACCCGCGAAAAGCCCTTCGACTATCAGGGCAAGTACTACCAGGTCGAGGGGGCGCACTCGCAAGTGAAGTCGCCGCAACAGCCACACATACCGCTGTATTTTGGTGGCTCATCGGCGGCCGCCATCGCTGTGGCGGGCAAGCATGCAGACGTTTACGCGTTGTGGGGTGAAACCTACGAACAGGTGCGCGAAGTGGTGAATCAGGTGCGCGCCGAGGCGGCCAGGCACGGGCGCAGCATTCGTTTCAGCCTGTCGTTGCGACCGATCCTGGCCGACACCGAAACGCAAGCCTGGGACCGTGCCGAGCGCATCCTGCAACAGGCCACAGCGCTGGCCGAACAGAACGGCTTTGTGCGTCGCGAACCACCGAACGAAGGGTCCCGACGCTTGCTGGCGGCCGCTGCTCAGGGCTCGCGTCTGGACAAGCGCCTGTGGACCGGGATCGCCGGCCTGCTCGGCGCACAAGGCAATTCGACTTCGCTGGTCGGCACCGCGGAACAAGTGGCCGAAGCCCTGCTCGACTATTACGACCTGGGCATCACCACGTTCCTGATCCGCGGTTTTGACCCACTTGATGACGCCATCGATTATGGCAAGCGTCTGATCCCGCTGACCCGTCAACTCGTCGCCGAACGCGAACGCCAGGCCGCTGAAAAAGTGGCTTGAAATAACACGAGCGGGCCTGCTTGCGACAGCGGTGGGTCTGCTTACGTCCATGGCGAATGTGCCGACGTCTTCGCGAGCAAGCTCGCTCCCACATTAGGTTTTGGTTGGATGGGAGATTCGTGTCCTGTCCACTCATCATGTGGGAGCGAGCTTGCTCCCACATTGGTTGTGGTGGGATGAGAGATTCGTGTCCCGTCCACTCATCACTGTGGGAGCGAGCTTGCTCGCGAAAGCGGTGAGTCAGGCAAAGACAGAGCCGCCTGGCACACCGCTTGAAGGCTCAGTTCTTGTAGTCGATGTCGGTCCGTTCCAACTGCCGGATCAGCGCATCCCAATGCCGCGCAACACCCGGCCCGTCACCATTTTTTAACACTTCGGCCTGTTTCTCGACCTTGGCCACCACCTCGGTCGGAGGAAAGATCAAATCGGCATTGCCACCAGCCTGTGCCGCGATCTGGATATTGCAGGCGCGCTCCAGCCCGTGCAGTTGCTGGAATGCGTGCTCGACGCTGATCCCCGCCGTCAGCAAACCGTGGTTACGCAGAATCAACACACTCTTGTCCCCCAGGTCCGCCACCAACCGTTCACGCTCATCCAGATCCAGGGCGATACCTTCGTAACCGTGGTAAGCCACCCGCCCGGAAAAACCGATGGCGTGCTGCGAGATCGGTAACAGCCCATCGCGCTGGGCCGATACCGCGATGCCATCGCGGGTATGGGTATGCAGGACTGCTTGCAGGTCGGGACGCGCACCGTGGATAGCGCTGTGGATCACGTACCCGGCGTAGTTGATGCCTAGGCCGGTCGGGTCGTCGACGAGGGTTCCGTCAATGTCGACCTTGACCAGGTTGGACGCGGTAATTTCATCGAACAACAGCCCGAAGGCATTGATCAGGAAATGCTCCTCAGGCCCCGGCACCCGCGCGGAAAAGTGCGTGTAGATGTGATCGGTCCACTTGAACAGGGCCGCCAGCCGATAGGCGGCGGCCAGCTTCACCCGCACCTCCCACTCCTCGGGACTGACACGCTGACGAACATTTTTCGAAACGCTGGATAACGGACTGACGCTGCTCATGGCAAAACTTCCTGGATGGCCTTAAGGATCTGCAGGAAGCCTAGGGGAAGGCAAAAAATAATAAAAATCACATTTTAATCTAAGCTAATTATTATTATTTTTTATGATAGACCGGCCTCACTTCCACTCATGCGGCATCCTTGACCTTCTGCAGCGATCCAGCCACCCGTTTGCCGAAGGCATCCACCGGCCCTTGCAGGTTGCCCAGGAAGTGTGGGTAGATCAGCCATAGGTCCATCACCGGCTTGAAATCCTTCAGTGGCATGACCGCCAGGTGTTCGCGATGAACACTGCGTTCCAGCAGCGGACGCGGCACCAGGCCGAGGCCCAGGCCATCGGCGACCAGGCCCAGTTGCAATTCGGTACCGAAGGTTTCCAGGTTGACCCGCAAAGCCAGGCCCTGGTCCGACAGGGTTCGCTGCAACCCGGCACGGAAACCGCAGCCGTCCGGATTGAGGATCCAACCATTCTGGTAGACGTCGGCCAGTTTGCAGGGACGCTTGGGCAACTGCGCATTGGCGCATACCACCACCAGCTCCATCTTGCCGATCGACTCACCGACAATGTTGTCTGGAAAAATCTTGCCTGCGGGAAACAACGCCGCCGCTGCATCCAATTCGCCACGCTCAATCTTGCCGACCAACTGACTGCCCCAGCCGGTGACCACCTGGGCACGTAGCTCGGGGTACTCCACGCGCAAATGCTTGAGCGCATCGAGCAGCACCACATCCCCGATCGTTTGCGGAACGCCCAGGCGCAACAGGCCGGTAGGCGGCGCATCGGTGGCAACCAGCTCGCGCAGGGCGTCCATCTCCCGCAGGATCAGACGACACTGCTCATAGACTCGCGTACCGATCAACGTGGGCTTGAGCGGCTTGGTGTTGCGGTCGAACAACTCCACGCCCAACGCTTGCTCGAAGTTCTGCACGCGTCGTGTGATCGCCGGCTGCGTCAGTTGCAAGGTCTCGGCGGCATGGCTGATGGACTGGCAACGAATCACTTCGACAAAGGCGTCAATATCGTCAATTTTCATTTGGCCCGCACATAGAGAACAGTCAATAAGATGTTTGAAAAACATAATGCACTGCAAAAAAGCATAGTGCCATTGCGCATGCCTGGATAGCCCGGCGCACCGATCGATAACCTCTAAATCTATTCACAACTGTTCTAAATTCTTTTCAGCTATAACCTAATCATTAAAAAATAGCATATTAAGAAAAATCATTATGCTTAAATCATGAAAACAGACATTCAACACAACGACGGAATCGCCATGACCCAGGCCCGACACCCGGAGAGACTCAGAGCATTCATCGGCGCCCTGGCGGAGCTGATCGATGGCAATCCTCGCGAAGGCGACCTGCTGCATCGCGGTGGCAAGCTGCTCGCTCAGTTGGTCAACCATGACGATTGGCTGCCCGAGGATTTTGCCCGGGCGGACCCCGAGCGCTATCAGCAGTACTTGCTGCATGCCGATTCGCGGCAACGTTTCAGCGTGGTCAGTTTTGTCTGGGGACCGGGGCAACGTACGCCGATCCACGATCATCGGGTCTGGGGGCTGATTGGCATGCTGCGTGGCGCCGAGCATTCCCAAGGCTTCGCCCGCCATCCCGACGGCACCCTGGTGCCCGAGGGCGCGCTCACACGGCTGGTACCGGGCCAGGTCGAAGCGGTGTCTCCCAAGATCGGCGACATCCACCAAGTCAGCAACGCCTTCGATAACCAAGTGTCCATCAGCATTCACGTGTACGGCGCCAACATCGGCGCCGTTCGCCGTGCGGTGTATCAGCCCGACGGCAGCGAGAAGTTGTTCATTTCCGGTTATTCCAACGCCTTCCTCCCCAATATCTGGGACCTGTCCAAAGAGAGCCAAGCCCTATGAGCACCGTACCTACCCGCTCCTACGCCGAGATTCGCCAGGCGTTGCTGAACCGTGAAGAACTGGCCCTTATCGATGTCCGCGAAGAGGCCCCTTTCGCCGAAGGGCATCCGCTGTTCGCCGCCAATATTTCGCTGTCCAAGCTTGAGCTGGAGGTGTATTCGCGCATCCCGAGGCGCGATACCTCGGTGACGGTCTATGACAACGGCGAGGGTCTGGCGAGCATCGCGGTGCAGCGTTTGCTGGACTTGGGCTACAGCAATGTCAGCGTGCTCGAGGGTGGCCTTGAGGGGTGGCGCAAGGCCGGCGGCGAGTTGTTCATCGACGTCAATGTGCCGAGCAAGGCCTTTGGTGAGCTGGTGGAAAACCAACGTCACACACCTTCGCTGGCGGCCGAAGAGGTCCAGTCGTTGCTCGACAGCGAAGCCGACGTGGTGGTGCTCGACGCCCGGCGTTTCGACGAATACCAGACCATGAGCATTCCCGGTGGCATCAGCGTGCCGGGGGCGGAACTGGTGTTGCGTGCTCGCGAACTCGCGCCAGACCCGACGACCCGCATCATCGTCAATTGCGCCGGGCGTACCCGCAGCATCATCGGCACCCAGTCGCTGATCAACGCGGGCATCGAGAACCCGGTGGCCGCCCTGCGCAACGGCACCATCGGCTGGACCCTGGCCGGTCAAACCCTGGAGCACGGCCAGTCACGCCGCTTTGCCGTCACCGGCGAAGAACATCGAGACGTCGCCGCTCGCGATGCCCGCCGTGTCGCCGACCAGGCACTGGTCGGGCGCGCTACCCTCGCCGACCTGCATCGCTGGCAGCAGGAACCGACACGCAGCACCTACCTGTTCGATGTGCGTACTCCGGAAGAATTCGAAGCCGGCCACCTGCCCGCCTCGCGCTCCACCCCCGGCGGGCAACTGGTGCAGGAAACCGATCACTTCGCCAGTGTGCGCGGCGCGCGCCTGGTGCTGGTGGATGACGACGGCGTACGCGCCAATATGTCAGCCTCCTGGCTCGCGCAACTGGGTTGGGAGGTGCACGTACTGGATGACCTGCAGCCGGCGCACTTCAGCGAACAGGGCACATGGAAAGCGCCGGTGCCTGTACCGCCGCAAGCCGAGGAAATCAGCCCCGGAACCCTTGAACAATGGCTGGCCGAAGGTGACACCGTGGTGCTGGATTTCACCGGTAGCGCCAACTACGTCAAGCGCCACATCCCCGGCGCCTGGTGGGTACTGCGCGCTCGGTTGAGCGAAGCCTTGGCCAAGGTGCCGCCGGCCCAACGCTATGTGCTGACGTGCGGCAGCAGCCAATTGGCCCGGCTGGCGGTCCCCGAAGTCGAGGCGCTGACCGGCAAGGACGTGTTTCTGCTGCGCAGCGGCACGGCAGCATGGATCGCCGAGCAACGACCACTGGAGCACGGCGAAACCCGCCTGGCCTCGTCGCGCATCGACCGCTATCGCCGACCATACGAGGGCACCGACAACCCACGGGAGGCCATGCAGGCCTATCTGGATTGGGAATACGGCCTGGTGGACCAACTGGCCCGCGACGGCACCCATGGTTTTTTCGTGATCTGAACCCACAAGGGGTCGGTTGACCGGCCCCTGCCCACACCAGCCGACCCCTTCTCCAGGCGGAGGCGCTGAACGCAACACTCAGCCTGGAGCCTCCGATGCGCCTGACTCTACCCCTGCTGTTGATCGCCCTCGCCTTTGGCCCCGTCCATGCCGCCGACTTGCAGCCGCTGCGGGTCGCCAATCAGAAATCCACTATCAAGGCCTTGCTGGAGGTTTCCGGCGAGCTCAAGGAGGTGCCCTACGAGATCCAGTTTTCCGAGTTCCCCGCCGCCGCGCCGCTGGGCGAGGCGCTGAATGCCGGCGCCGTGGATATCGGCGCCCTGGGCGATGCACCCTACGTATTCGCCCTGGGCGCGGGTGCGTCGCTCAAGGTGGTCAGCATCATTCATGCCGAGGGGCGTAACACCACGGCCATCCTGGTTCCCAAGGACTCCCCCATCAAGCAAGTCGCCGACCTCAAGGGCAAGCGCATCGTCACCACGCGCGGCTCCATCGGGCATTACCTGGCGATCAAGGCCCTGCGCAGCGTGGGCCTGAGCACCCAGGACGTGCAATTCGTGTTCCTGCTGCCCAGTGAATCCCGGCTGGTGCTGGACAACGGCACCGCGGACGCCTGGTCCACCTGGGATCCCTTCACCACGGTCGTGACCGCTCAGAGCCAGGCGCGGGTCCTGGTCAGCGGCAGCAATCTGTTGAGCAATCACCTCTACCTCGCCGCCACCAGCCAGGCCATCGCTGACAAGCGCCAGCAACTGGACGACTTTGTCGCCCGCGTCGACCGGGCCTACCGCTGGAGCAACGAGCACCCCGATGAATACGCCGCCGCCCAGGCCAGGATCACCGGCCTGCCCCTGGCGGTTCACCTGAGCGTGGCCAATGCCACCCACATGCAGCCAGTGGTGATTGATGACGCCGTAATCAGCGGCCTGCAGGCGACCGCCGACATCTACCAGCAAGAAGGCTTGCTGACCCGCCACATCGACGTCTCCCAAGGTTTCGACAAGAGCTTCAACACTCTGCGTGCCCCCCTCGCCCAGGCCTCGCGCTAAAGGAGCAGAACCATGAGCACACAACGCCAACTCAAACTCGGCGCAATGGTCCATGGCGTCGGCCACGGCTGGGGCGAATGGCGCCACCCGCAGGCGCGACCCAATGCCAGCACCGATTTCGGTTTCTACACGCAACAGACGCAACTGGCCGAAGGCGCCAAGTTCGATTTCGTGTTCATCGCCGATAGCCTGCACATTCACGAAAAATCCAGTCCGCATTACCTCAACCGCTTCGAGCCGCTGACCATCCTTTCGGCGCTGGCGGCACTGACGTCGAACATCGGCCTGGTGGCGACGGTGACCGTCAGCTACACCGAGCCCTACCAGGTGGCGCGCCAGTTCGCTTCGCTGGACCATATCAGCGATGGGCGAGCAGGCTGGAACGTGGTGACGTCGTGGCTCAGTGGCACCGCCGATAACTTCGGCAAGGCCGAGCACCCGCCGCACGCCGTGCGTTATCGGATCGCCCAGGAGCATGTGGCGGTGGTCAAGGGCCTGTGGGATTCCTGGGAAGACGACGCCTTCGCCTACAACAAGCAAACGGGCGAATTTTTCACCCCTGGCAAGCTGCATGCCCTGGAGCACAAGGGCGAATTCTTCTCGGTGAAAGGCCCGCTCAATATCGCTCGCTCCCGCCAGGGTCAGCCGGTGATTTTCCAGGCCGGCACCTCCGAGGACGGGCGCAACTTTGCCGCCGGCAATGCCGACGCCATTTTCGTCAGCGCCGAGGGCTTCGACGAAGCGCGCGCCTATTATCAGGACCTGAAAAAACGCGCCCAGGGCTTCGGGCGCGACGCTCGAGAACTGTCGATCCTGCCCGGCATCCGCCCGATTGTCGGGCGTGACGCAGCGGAAGTCGAAGACCGCTACCAGCAAGCCGTGGCACTGGTGAGCATCGAAGATGCCATCGTCGCCCTTGGCCGCCCCTTCAATGACCATGACTTCAGCCAGTACCCCCTGGACGCGCCCTTCCCCGAACTGGGCGACCTGGGCGCCAATAGCCAGAAAGGCGGCTCGGACCGGATCAAACAATTGGCCCGGGACGAAGGCCTGACGTTGCGCGAAGTCGCCCTGCGTTTCTCCCAGCCACGGCGGGACTTTGTCGGCACCCCCGAACAGGTGGCCGATGCCATTGAACACTGGTTCGAAAACGGCGCGGCCGATGGCTTCATCATCAATTCACTGCTGCCGGACGGCCTGCAATATTTCACCGAACGCGTGGTACCGGTCCTGCAGCAGCGCGGGTTGTTTCGCAGCGAATACAGCGGCAACACCTTGCGGGACAATCTGGGCCTGCCGGTGCCCGCCAACCGATACGCACGGCCCGTGGCGACAGACGCGGCCCGCGAGGCCGTAGCATGAGCAAGGGCCCGACCATGATGAAAAACCTCACGCCAGGGCAATTCAATCGTCGCGATTTCCTCACGGCCAGTTCCATCGCCCTGGGTGCGATGGGGCTATCCGCCCTGGGGTTTGCCCCACGTGCCTGCGCCCAAGGCAAAGGGCTTTCTGACCTGACGTTGGGTGTCGCCACCTACCGGGGCCAGGATTCCTATTTCGTCGACGATGCCGGCACCGGCAATACACCCTACAAGGTCGAATACGCCGAGTTCGCCGGTGGCAACCTGATCGTCGAAGCGCTGGCCTCGGGCAGCCTGGACGTGGGCAGCATGAGCGAAATCCCGCCGATCTTTTCCATCCAGAGCCACCGCCAGCCGCGCCTGATCGCGGTGCTGCAAGGCGATGTGAACAACCAGGTGATTTTGATTCCCAAGGACTCCGCCCTCGAATCGATCGGACAACTGCGTGGCAAGCGGGTCGGCTATGTGCGCTCTACCACGTCCCACTACTTCCTGATCAAGGCCTTGAAGGAACAGGGCCTGACCATGAACGACATCACGGCGGTGGCGCTCACGCCCCAGGATGGCTTCACGGCGTTTCAGAGCGGCCAGCTCGATGCCTGGGTGATCTATGGCGTATTCATCCAGTTGGCGAAGTTCCGCAGCGGTGCCCGGGTGTTGAAAACCGCCCTGGGCTACTTGTCGGGCAACTACCTGGTCGCCGCGCGCCCCGCTGCCCTGGAAGACCCGCTGCGCAGGCAGGCGATCCAGGACTATATCCAACGGCAAGCGCGCACCCTGGAATGGATCAACACCAACCCCGAGCCCTGGGCCGCCAAGTCGGCGCAGTTGCTGGGCGTCGATAAGGCCGTGTTCCTGGACATGTACAACAACCGCAGCCAGCCGTCGAAAGTCGTCGAAGTCAGCGACCAGGCCATTGCTTCGCAACAAGAAGTCGCCGACCTGTTCTTCAACGCCGGCGTGTTGAACGAACGACTCGACGTGGGTCCGCTGTGGGACAGGAACTTCCGCCTGCTGCCGCTTTGAACGCCTGTGACGGGGGCGCTTGTTCCCTCGCCACAAGGGCCGCATCCGGGCCTTACCTCTTTGATCGAGTGAACGCACCATGAGTCTTTCTTCTCCACGCCCACCCACGCTGCAATCGGTCGATGTCGCCGACTTCGACACGTTGCTCGAACGCATCGGCAGGCAACTGGCAGCCACGGCCCACGTCTATGACGAGAGCGGCGCCTTTCCCCGGGACAATTTCACGTTGCTGCACGAGCATGGTCTGTTGGCCCTGACGGTGCCCAAGGCATTGGGCGGTGGCGGCGCCAGCCTGGTGCAGGCACGCAAGGCGATCAGTGCGGTCGCCAAGGGCGAACCTTCCACGGCGTTGATTCTGGTGATGCAGTACCTCCAGCATTCGCGCCTGCAGGATAATCGGAACTGGCCCGAGGCATTGCGCTTGCGAGTGGCCGAGGATGCCGTGGGCGAAGGCGCGCTGATCAATGCCTTGCGTGTCGAGCCCGACCTGGGCACCCCGGCCCGTGGCGGGCTGCCGGCGACCATCGCCAGGCGCACCTCCGAAGGCTGGCGCATCAGCGGGCGCAAGCTCTATTCCACCGGCAGTCACGGCCTGACCTGGTTCAGCGTCTGGGCGCGCAGCACCGATGAAGATCCGCTGGTGGGTGCCTGGCTGATCCACAAGGACACACCCGGGATCAGCATCGTCGACGACTGGGACCACCTGGGCATGCGTGCCACCTGCAGCCATGAAGTGCGGTTCGACAACGTGCTGGTGCCACTGGATCACGCGGTCAGTGTCAGTCGCTGGAGTGCGCCGCAGCCCGAACTGGACGGTGACGGCTTCCTGTGGATGTCGGTGTTGCTGTCGGCGGTCTACGACGGCGTCGCCCAGGCCGCGCGGGACTGGTTCGTGGATTGGCTGGAACAGCGCAAACCGTCCAACCTCGGCGCTGCATTGGCGACCCTGCCACGCTTCCAGGAAACCGTCGGGCACATCGACACCTTGCTGTTCGCCAATCGCAGCCTGCTGGATGCCGCCGCCGAAGGGCGCACCCCGGCGGCCCATGCCGCGCAATTGAAATACCTGGTGACCGGTAACGCCATCCGCGCTGTCGAACTGGCCATCGAAGCGTCCGGCAACCCCGGCCTGTCGCGGCACAGCCCGTTGCAACGGCATTACCGCGACGTGCTGTGCAGTCGCGTCCACACCCCGCAAAACGACGCCGTGCTGCAAGGCGTCGGCAAAGCGGCGTTTGCCCAACGTCAAAAGAAGGACCTTGCATGAGCACGCTCGTGATCGCCAGCCAGCTGGATAAAGACTTCAACGATGTGATCCGCCAACGCCTCGAACAGACGCACCCCGGCGCGCAAGTGCTCGACGCGCCGGCCGGCGTGCCAAGCGACCTGCCGGCCGAAGTCAGTGTCTTGCTGGCACGGCCCATCAACGTGCGCGGCTACCTGGCGCCGGACACGCCGCCGCCGGGCTGGCCCTACGGCCTGAAATGGGTCCAGGTGGTGTCTTCCGGCATCGACTTTTACCCCAAGTGGCTGTTCGATGGCCCGCCGGTGAGTACCTCCCGGGGCAGCGCCGCCGATAACATTGCTGAGTTCGCCCTGGCGTCGATCTTCGCGGCGGCCAAACGCCTGCCGGACATCTGGGTGCACGACTCGCAATGGCAGTTCAGCGCCCTGAGGCCGCTCAAGGGCAGCACACTGGGCCTTCTCGGCTTCGGTGCGATTGGCCGCAGCCTGGCGACCAAGGCCCGTGCCC
Source organism: Pseudomonas sp. NFIX10 (assembly GCF_900111955.1). Taxonomy (NCBI): domain Bacteria; kingdom Pseudomonadati; phylum Pseudomonadota; class Gammaproteobacteria; order Pseudomonadales; family Pseudomonadaceae; genus Pseudomonas; species Pseudomonas sp. NFIX10. The sequence goes on from NZ_FOKH01000023.1 coordinate 110,102, forward strand.
TGGGCATCCATGTGCTGGCGTTGCGGCAAAGCTCGACGCCGTTCGAGGTGGAAGGCGTCGAAGCCGCGCAAGACATTCACCAGCTGTTTTCGCGCTCCGATCACCTGGTACTGGCCGCGCCGCTGACCGATGCAACGCGGCACATCGTCAACCGCGCGGTGCTCGCCAGCGCCAAGCCGGGCTTGCACCTGATCAACATCGCGCGCGGCGGCCTGCTGGACCATGGGGCGTTGCTCGCGGCCCTGGACGAAGGCCCCCTCGGCCTGGCCTCACTGGACGTCACCGACCCCGAACCGCTGCCCGACGGCCATCCGCTCTACGCCCACCCCAGGGTGCGCCTGTCGCCCCACACCTCGGCGATCTCCAGCAACAGCCGCCATGAAATCGCCGATAGCTTCCTGGCCAATCTCGAGCGCTTCCTGAACGGGTTGGCGCCAGAAAATCTGGCGAACCCACAGCGCGGCTACTGAACCGCTCCCACAGGTATCTGGCGGAACAGGTAGATTTTTGAAGTCATCCAAAACGAATGTGGGAGATTCTATGGTGCAGGGCTACCCCCTAAATGCCTTTCGGTAAGTATTCGCTCTGATTCTTCAGCAGGGCGAATACCACTCGGGCAAGCTTGCGGGCCAGTGCTACTAATGCTTCGGTTGTGCTGAGTCCCCGGGCCCTTAGTGCCTCATAAAAACCCTTCCATGCCGCTGTGCGCCTCGCCGACATCGCGGCGTTATGCATCAATCGACGGGCCTCTGGGTCACCTCGCTTAGACAGGCAGCGGCGTCCCTTCTTTTTCCCTGAGTCCGATATACGCAGGTCTAGGCCCAGAAAAGCGATGAAGGCATCGGCATTTCT